>JANQOD010000366.1 GCA_028289745.1 Allomuricauda sp.
GGGTCAACTATGTGATTTGTACCGATATTTCAAAAGACGGAATGCTACAGGGCCCCGCATTTGATTTATATGCCGAGATCATCACTGCGACCACGGACCATCGAACCGAGATTGGTCTGAGTGGGGTAGAGGATTTCGAGGAAATCGGAATAAATCTTATTGCCAGTGGTGGTATTTCGACCATTGAAGAATTGCCTGGGTTGAAGAAGATCGGATGTGAAGGGGTAATCATCGGAAAGGCGATTTATGAAAATCGAATTGGCCTGAAACAGCTTGAAAACTATATTTTGCAGCATGGATAGTTTATCGCTTTTTAAAGAAGAATTCATCAAGAATGCCTGTTTTCGAATGGATGAAAGCCTTCGAATGATTAAAATTTCTTTGGGCAAGGTCTCAGAAGATCAGGTTTGGCAAAAGCCGAATGGGTTATTGAACAGTATCGGCAACCTGATTTTGCACCTTTGCGGCAACATGACCCAGTACGGTACTGCTTCGTTGCAAGAGATAGAAGATCAACGAAATCGCGATTTGGAGTTTTCAGCGGAAGGGGGTCTGACCAAGACCCAACTATTAGAAAAGTTACTAGCTACTGTACAGCAAGTGAAATCAGCTTTTCAAAGTGTTTCGTTAGAGCGCCTTCTAAAGAAAAAACACGTACAGGGATTTGAATTTTCAGGCATTGGAAATATAGTCCATGTCGTTGAACATTTTTCATATCATACGGGGCAAATTGCATTTTGGGTAAAGCAATTGAAGAATGAACCATTGGGGTTTTATGAGGGTGTTGACCTATCGGCCCTAAATGACGAATGTAGAATGACGAATGTAGAATGAAAAAAATGAATAACGTTACCCTGAACATGTGTCAGGGCATTGCAAAACATGCAGTTTAGTTTTGTTTACATAATGGCAAATAAGTACAGAACCACGTTGTATATAGGGGTAACAAGCAATCTCTCAAAACGAATAGTTGAACATGCATTGGGTGAAGGTTCAAAATTTACCAAGAAATATAATTTGACCGATTTGGTATATTTTGAAAGGTTTACAGACATCAACCAAGCGATTGCTAGAGAAAAACAACTAAAGAATTGGCATCATGATTGGAAAATTAATTTGATCAAGGAGAAGAATCCAAAATTGGAAACTCTAGATTGTTAAGTGTCACCCTGAACTCGTTTCAGGGTCACATCCTGAAGTACTGAAAATTATTAATGAGACTCCGAAACAAGTTCGGAGTGACGAACATATGCTTACAAAACGAATAATACCCTGTCTTGATATTAAGGATGGCCGTACGGTCAAAGGGGTGAACTTTGTGAATCTGCGCGATGCGGGCGACCCTGTTGAACTGGGGCGATTCTATGCAGAACAGGGAGCTGATGAATTGGTCTTTTTAGATATTTCGGCGACCGAGGAGAAACGCCGCACCTTGGCCGAATTGGTCTATCACGTGGCCGAAAAAGTTGATATTCCCTTTACCGTAGGCGGGGGCATATCGTCGGTCGAAGATGTCGGAATGCTCTTAAAAAATGGTGCCGACAAGGTGTCTATCAACTCTTCAGCGGTAAAGAACCCTGATTTGATCAATGATCTGGTGGCCAAATTCGGCTCGCAATGTATCGTTGTGGCCATTGATGCCAAAGAGGTTGATGGGCAATGGAAAGTACATTTGATCGGGGGCAAGGTGCCTACTGACATCGACCTGTTCGAATGGGCAAAAGAAGTTGAAAAAAGGGGAGCGGGTGAGATTCTGTTCACCTCGATGAACCATGACGGTACCAAAAATGGTTTTGCCAATGTAGCCTTGGCCAAACTTTCTGGGCTGGTCAATATACCAATTATTGCTTCAGGCGGAGCGGGCAATGTACAGCATTTTGCCGATACCTTTATCGAGGGGAAAGCAGATGCGGCATTGGCCGCTAGTGTTTTTCATTTTAAAGAAATAGCGATCAACGATTTAAAGAACGAACTGAAAAAGAAAGGAATTCCGGTTCGATTATAATAAATGTCATTTCAAGGCGGTCGGGAAACCTAGACCTTTCGACTCTGCTCAGGGTGACCAAAGATTTCAAAAATGAATGTAGATTTTACCAAAAACCCAGATGGGCTCATACCGGCAATCATTCAAGACGCCGAAACAAAGAATGTGTTGATGCTCGGTTTTATGAACGATGAGGCCCTTCAAAAAACGAAAGACACGAAAAAAGTCACTTTTTTTAGCCGCAGCAAACAACGTTTGTGGACCAAGGGGGAAGAGAGCGGTAATTTTTTGGAATTGGTCGATATAAAGGTTGACTGTGACAACGACACGCTTCTTGTGGCGGTCAATCCGGTGGGTCCTACCTGCCATACCGGTACCGATACCTGCTGGGGGGAAGAGAATAATCAAGCTTTTGGTTTTTTGAGCCACTTAGAAGACATAATCACTTCCCGAAAAGAAAACCAAGAAGATGAAAAAAGCTATGTGGCCTCCCTATTTCGTAAGGGCATCAATAAGATTGCCCAAAAAGTAGGGGAAGAGGCGGTAGAAATGGTCATCGAGGCCAAAGATGACAATGACGACCTTTTCTTAAACGAAAGCGCCGATTTATTGTTTCATCTTTTGATTTTGTTGAAAGCGAAAGGTTTTCAATTGAATGATGTGGTCAAGGTATTGGAGTCAAGGCATTGACCAACGATCACCACCACACCACAAATAACTTTTCAATTTTCCCAGAAGGGTTTCTTGTCCAAACCATTGGGGCATTTTCCCTGACCATTCGCAAGTTGACCTCCATTAAGGTTTCATAATGGTCAAGCCAAACAACATCGTCGTGTGGCGTGATTACCCACTCCAATTTTTTTGGAATGTAATACTGTGCATTACGAAAATCGGTTGTATCAAAATCGTCAAAGCGTATCCATTTTCCGGAAATACAGTTGGTGTTCAATGGCCGAATGAACGCGGTATCTTTGAAATAAGGAGTAAAAAGCTGGGCTTTAAAACAGCACTGTTGTTCCATTTCTGCCGGATCGACATTTATGGATGTCCAATACGATGACAAGCCTTCATGAAAAAGAAGCGGTAGTTGTTTTTCTTTCAATTTATCAAGCTTGGTATAGAACATATCGCGTTTGTTGGGGCCCATTAAACGATAAATGGGTTCTGAAATAGTTGGATTGATGATATAAAATTTATAGGCCAACTCTACGTGGACAAATTTTTGCGAAGCCCTATTTTTTAAGATGAAATCAAGCTCACCGACCCTTGTTTTGCCTTCTTCGACATGCAAATTATTGAAAACAACCTCGTAATCTTTTGAAGAAGAGATCAAATGGCCGAAGACATGCTCCATTTGATGTCCCAACCTAAGATTTTCGGGTAGGTCAAAGTCTGCGCGGGATTCCATTTTCAACTTTGGGAACTCAAATTGCCTGAGGCCAAATTGTTGCTTGATCCAAAGCGGTGGTGTATGGTAAAAGCCTTTCAACAATTGTTGGTCCATTGCACAAGCTTAAACGAAAGCGTTAAGTTTTCTTAAAAAGAAAAACGGGCAAATTATTATGTCTTATTTTTATATAATGGCTATGAATTTAAGAAAAGGCTTTCGATTTACTTCTTACGAGGCTCCAGATCAGACACCTTTTGAAAAACTTTTTGAGATTTTTCAAGAACTCATCACGCATACATCAGGCGATTTCGATGAGGCCATCGATTGGTTGCGCGAACTTGACAAAGAGTATGAACTGACCGATGATGATTACACCATCGATGACTTCATTGAAGACCTGAAAAGAAAAGGGTACATACGTGAAGAGTTCGATCCCGATAGCTATGAGGGGTCAGAGGACCAAACAGGCGATGGTGAAGAAGGTGAAGAGGGTCGGGGCCGGGGAAAGATTTCGATCACCGCGAAATTGGAACGGATGTTGCGGCAACGTGCCCTTGACCAAATTTTTGGAAAACTCAAACGCAGCGGTTCCGGCAATCACAGAACCGGAAAATCAGGAAGGGGAGACGAGCATACCGGTGATTTCAGGGAATATCGCTTTGGCGATACCCTAGAAAACATTTCGATGACCGAAAGCCTTAAAAATGCCCAGATCAATCACGGTATAGGCCCTTTTACGCTAAACGAAAATGATCTGGTGGTCGAAGATACCCATCACAAGGCCCAGATGAGTACGGTTCTGATGATCGATATCAGCCATAGTATGATCCTATATGGTGAAGATCGTATCACTCCCGCCAAAAAGGTGGCCATGGCCCTTGCCGAATTGATTACGACCCGATACCCCAAAGACACGCTTGATATTCTCGTTTTCGGCAATGACGCATGGCCGATACCCATCAAGGATCTGCCGTATCTCAGGGTAGGGCCCTACCATACGAATACCGTTGCGGGATTACAACTGGCGATGGACATGCTTCGCCGCAAACGGAATACCAACAAGCAGATTTTTATGATCACCGATGGTAAGCCCAGTTGTCTTCGGCTTCCCAATGGGGACTATTATAAAAATAGTGTTGGGCTTGATGACTACATTGTGGAAAAGTGCTACGCCATGGCCCAACAGGCGAGAAAACTCCATATCCCCATCACAACGTTTATGATCGCACAAGATCCTTATTTGATGCAGTTTGTGCGTGAGTTTACCCAAGCCAATAAGGGAAAGGCATTTTATACCGGGTTAAAGGGATTGGGCGAGATGATTTTTGAAGATTACGAAAACAATAGAAGAAAACGAATAAAGGGATAAGGGCGGTGAAAAAAAGCGTCTGTCTCTGCGCCATATTTTTGCCCTCTAAAACACTGACGGGTCCAAAGTGATGAAATCCGACCAGATAAAGGCATCTACGGCATGTAACAATTGAAAAAGAAAGAACCCTACAATATGAACACTAAAGAAATGGCAACCTTGGGAGACCTCAAAAAAGCAGGCTACCAAAGTAGGAGCATAAAAGACGAACTTCGTGACAACCTGATCTGTAAGATCAAAAAGAAAGAACAGGTCTTTGAAGGGGTATGGGGCTATGAAAACTCTGTCATCCCCGAGTTGGAAAGGGCCATTCTCTCGCGGCACAATATCAATCTGTTGGGTCTTAGGGGCCAGGCCAAAACAAGGCTTGCACGTTTGATGGTCAACTTACTGGATGAATACATTCCGGTAGTGGCAGGTTCTGAGATCAATGACGACCCCTTCAACCCCTTATCCCGATATGCGAAGAGCCTGATTGAAGAAAAAGGTGATGATACCCCGATCACATGGTTGCACCGCGATGACCGCTTTTATGAAAAACTGGCCACGCCCGATGTGACCGTGGCCGATTTGATCGGCGATGTAGATCCCATAAAGGCTGCCAATCTAAAACTATCGTATGCTGACGATAGGGTCATTCACTTCGGAATGATTCCCAGGGCAAACCGTTGCATCTTCGTCATCAATGAATTGCCCGACCTTCAGGCACGCATTCAAGTTTCGCTCTTCAACATTCTGCAAGAGGGCGATATTCAGATCAGGGGCTTTAAGCTAAGGCT
>JANQOD010000401.1 GCA_028289745.1 Allomuricauda sp.
GAAGACATTATTGCCATAGAGATCAACCCAAGGGTATCGCGATCATCGGCTTTGGCCTCAAAGGCAACCGGGTATCCGATCGCCAAAATAGCGGCCAAACTCGCTATAGGGTATTCGCTTGATGAACTCGACAATCAAATCACCAAGTCTACCTCGGCACTTTTCGAACCGACCTTGGATTATGTGATCGTGAAAATACCCCGTTGGAATTTCGATAAGTTTGAGGGCTCTGACCGTACTTTGGGCCTGCAAATGAAATCAGTGGGCGAGGTAATGGGTATTGGCCGCTCATTTCAGGAAGCCCTGCACAAGGCTACACAATCCCTCGAGATCAAAAGAAATGGACTGGGTGCCGATGGCAAGGGCTACAAAGATTATGAGACCATCATCCAGAAACTGACCGTGCCGAGTTGGGACCGGGTATTCGTCATTTATGATGCCATACAATTGGGTATTCCATTGAATCGTATCCATGAGATTACCAAGATCGATATGTGGTTCTTGCGACAATATGAAGAACTGCACCTGTTAGAGCAAGAGATTTCGACCTATACCATAGCCACGCTGCCCAAAGCCTTGCTGCTTGAAGCCAAACAAAAAGGTTTTGCCGATCGACAGATTGCCCATATGTTGGATTGTTGGGAAAGCGAGGTGCACAAAAAACGAATGGAGTTGCATATCAATAGGGTATACAAATTGGTCGACACCTGTGCTGCCGAGTTCAAGGCGATGACACCCTATTATTATTCCACTTTTGAAGAGGAAATCGAGACCCCTGACGGCACACGCTATGTGGCCAACGACAGCGAGGTTTCAGAGAGAAAGAAAATCGTGGTACTGGGTTCTGGCCCTAACCGCATAGGGCAGGGCATCGAATTTGATTATTGTTGCGTGCATGGGGTATTGGCAGCTGCTGAATGCGGTTATGAGACCATTATGATCAACTGTAACCCCGAAACGGTCTCCACCGATTTTGATACGGCCGACAAATTATATTTTGAACCTGTTTTTTGGGAACATATCTACGATATCATTCTTCATGAAAAACCTGAGGGAATTATTGTTCAGTTAGGCGGGCAGACCGCATTGAAACTGGCCGAAAAGCTTGACAAATATGGAATTAAGATCATCGGCACCAGTTTTCAGTCTTTAGATTTGGCAGAAGACCGTGGAAGCTTTTCCACACTGCTGAAAGAAAACGATATTCCCTATCCGCGTTTCGGAACCGCTGAAAGTGCCGATGAAGCCCTGCAATTGGCCGATGAACTTGGTTTTCCATTGTTGGTGAGGCCTTCCTACGTATTGGGTGGACAGGGAATGAAAATTGTCATCAATAAAGAAGATCTGGAAGCCCATGTGGTCGATCTGCTCCGTAAGATTCCCAATAACAAATTGTTACTAGATCACTATTTGGATGGTGCCATTGAAGCAGAAGCCGATGCCATCTGCGACGGAGAAGAGATTTATATCATCGGGATCATGGAGCATATTGAGCCTTGCGGCATACATTCAGGTGATTCAAATGCCACTTTGCCACCGTTTAACCTGGGCGAATTTGTGATACAGCAGATAAGGGACCATACCAAAAAGATCGCCCTTGCGCTCAACACAGTGGGGCTCATCAATATTCAGTTCGCCATCAAAGACGATACCGTGTTCATCATTGAAGCGAACCCACGTGCCTCCCGTACCGTGCCCTTTATCGCAAAAGCGTACGGAGAGCCTTATGTGAACTATGCCACCAAAGTGATGTTGGGTGAAAAGAAAATCAACGATTTTGATTTTGATCCACATTTGGAAGGCTACGCCATCAAGCAACCCGTTTTTTCTTTCAATAAATTCCCCAATGTAAACAAGAATTTAGGGCCAGAGATGAAGAGTACGGGTGAAAGCATTCTCTTTATCGATAGTTTGAAGGATGATGATTTCTATAACCTGTATTCAAGACGGAAGATGTATTTGAGCAAGTAAACCATTCTTCCGCCTTGGTTTATAATTGATTTCATTCAAGCGTTAGATTATCAGTGGCATCTAACCGTGCCGTAAGGCCCCAGCCAAAAAAGTAATGGCCGACTCCCACCAAGAGTTCGTTATCCCCTTTTTTTAGGGACAACATGATTTCACTGTTATCTATGGTACATCTGCCTCTGGGTTGCTTCATGCCTGGTGAACCGTAATAATTCTTATCGATGTAAAGGGGCTGACCATCAATGAACACCCATATCTCATCACTGAATCCGAGTTTTAAACGGCGTACTTGGTCCGTTTCAGATTTGATATTCGTTTTCAGCCACACCAAACGTCGCTTACCATTTTCTGTGGCACCGTACAATCTTGTGAGATTGACCATGCCACGGCGTTCAGCCGTTATGGGTTTCCAACTAGAATCGTTGAGAAGCGTACTGTCTATGGCTACACCGGGGTTTCTGGGTATACCTTTCATGATATCCACATTGAAAGGGAGGTCGACAGGGGCCGAGACCGACCAGTTTTTCAAGTAACGGGTATCGCCATAGGTTTGGTCATAACCCTCTACATTGGCCAAATCTTCGGTTGCGCCAGGGCTAATGGTCAGATTGGCGTAAATAACGCTACCGGTCAGGTAAATACCTCCTGATTTTCGGGTACCCTCGAAACAGGGTACATAGAGGGCCACCTTGTTCATGTCATTCACATAAACCTTCATTTGTTTTTCGCTTATGACCAGTTTCACATGGTTCCACCTTTGATCGTAAATCGCTGAGGCAGCTTGGTAATCATCGGTCATATCCCACATGTTTACGCCATCGATCACTGTGGCATATTGCATGGTGTAACGGCTCAACGGATCTACTGTGCCGAAGTAGCGTATATAGAACAGTTCTGTTTCTTTTTGATCATCGGAAGAACGAAAGCCGATACCGGGAAATCCCATTCCCGTGAATTCCACATCATATTCAATGGTACCGTTGGTAAACTCATAATCTTTTAACATAATATTTATCCCTGAATCGGTTTTTGAGCGGACCGCGGCGACATTTTTATAGGTTATGAATTCAACATTCTCGGCATTGTGCTCCCATGCCCCTGCTTTCATGGGGATATTTATTTTCTTTTGTTGCGCATTGCTTTTCATCACAAAGGCAATACAGATTATGGCAAGGACATTTCTTATGGTACATTTCATCTTTTAGGATTTAAAACTTAATTTCATAAGACTAAAAGTATTCCATAGAATTTTTGATTTGGTCAAATGAGTTGTTCAATTTGGTTTAATCCTGTTCAATGGATGGGAAGTTCAAGAGGCATTGTAATTTTATGAGAAAGTCCATTTTACGAATGAAGAAGTACCTCATTTCACGTATTGAGGAGCATTTGGGTTGGGGCCTTGGTAACTCTTGGACACATAAGGATTTTGCCCAACTAAGTGAAAAAATTCTTGAAGTTACCGGAAAGCAGTTGAGCGTCACGACATTGAAGCGGGTTTGGGGAAGAACGGCCACTATTGCGAGCCCAAGCACGGCGACATTTGATATTCTTTCAGAGTTTATAGGGTTTGAAAGCTGGCGACATTTTCAACAGGAATATGAGAGCGGGAAAACGGGCTTAGAGAGAAAAAAGACCCAAATACGTTTTTTGAAATGGGGCGTGGGGGCTCTGGGTTTGGGCCTATTGACTTTTGTGATTTGGTCACAGAGCAAGGCGCCCAATGGAAAAACTGCCCCAGATAAGAATCGATCGGCATCGAAAGCTGTTTTGTTTGAATTGGAAAAAGTGGCCACTGGTTATCCGAACACCGTTATTTTTCGCTATGATTATGGAGATTTAGACTACGATTCGATCGCTATTCAACAATCTTGGGATGTCAGAAAGCGAATTCCTTTAAAAGAGGCCAAGGGCCTGGTGACTTCTACGTATTACAGGCCCGGATACTTTTTGGCAAAGCTTATTGCAGATGGGCAAATATTGAAAGAGCGCAATCTATATATTCCCACAGATGGCTGGCAGGGAATGGTATCGGGGAGTAATGAGCTATCTTATTTGAAACCTGGTGAACTAAATGACAAAAACAGTGTGGGCATTGTACCAGAAATTCTAAATGAACTGGAGAAAGTGGATGGTGGTGGGCTCTATTTAGCCCATCTATCACCCGCACCCA
Source organism: Allomuricauda sp. (assembly GCA_028289745.1). GTDB lineage: Bacteria > Bacteroidota > Bacteroidia > Flavobacteriales > Flavobacteriaceae > Flagellimonas_A. The sequence continues at coordinate 4,139 of JANQOD010000401.1, forward strand.
GTATTGATGGAAGTGATTTTGAGTTGACCACTTCCTTTAGAATGGCCAAGGTCAAGGAGAGCAGTATTTGCCATACCATAAGAATGACGGTTACGGGTACCAGAGAGGTAATATCGCTGGCATTCAGTAGACCGGGCTGTGTGGGTGATTTGTCCTTTTTTATCGATAGGGGAATGGTCTCTGGAAAAAATCATGATTTTTCTGCCTTCGGTAGGGATGTTGATAAATGGACCCGTTGCCGTATGACCGTCAACAGAGGACTTCTAAAAGTATTTGTTGAAGAACAAGAAGCCTACTCTAAAGAACTTACCGTTGATTTAGGTAAGATAGGGGGCGTTCAGTGGTACTTTGAAGGATTAGGGGAAATCAATGAGCTGACTTTTACTGATGATCAGCAGCAAATCGGTCTTGTTGGCCCAGGGAAGGAAAGTGCCCGGTGAGGAGATATTACTTTACCCATGGTTCAATAGATAATGAACGCTATGACGTATTCAAGACGGAAGAGGTGTCTGGGCAAATAATGAAAAAGGGCTAGAACCGCCCTTTTTCAGATTTTTTGCCCTTTTTATTTATTCAATTTCTTTTTTCATAGGAAGGACGTGCCGGCACTTTGAAGGCATCTTTACTGTCAAGCAACCTTAAGACCTCACGAATCGCTGCTTCAAGTTGTGCATCGGTTCCATTGGTCAATTTTTGAAAATCTTCCAAAACGGTAATGTCGGGATCGACACCATGCCCCTCCTTGAACCATTTTCCATCGGGATCGTACATTCTAAATGTAGGCACCGTGATATACCCATTGTCAATCAAGCTCGGTACTCCGGAAATTCCGATCAAACCGCCCCATGTTCGGGTACCTATCAAGGGCCCCAGACCGCTTTTTCTGAAATAGTCGGGAAAGGCATCACCGCCCGACCCACTGAAACCATTGATGAGCATTACTTTGGGCCCAAAATTGGCAAATGGGGGCCATGCCCAATCTTTTCCATCCCGAACGGCAAAATAGGCCAAAGGCTTACGATTGAGCAACTCTACAAATCGATCTGGAATCTGCCCTCCACTATTGAAGCGTTCGTCAATGATCATTCCCTCTTTGCTCATTTGTGCGTAGAACTGCCTTATCAACTCGTTCTGACCATCAAGCCCGGTACTTCGAACATAGACATAACCGATTTTTCCATCGGTGGCCTCATCTACGCGTTTTCTGTTCTTTTCGATCCAAGATAAGTGCCGCAGCCTATTTTCAGAACCCAATAATTCTACAATTACTTTCTTTGTATTTGCATTAGATGGATCATGCCCTACGGTCAGTTGTACCGTGGCATCTGCCATACCTTGAAAGGCCGCCGAAATAGGTTTGGTCACATCAACGGGTCTGCCATTTACGGCAAGAATATAGTCTCCTTTTTTTACGTTCAGGCCGGGTTTCGATAGAGGCGATCTGGCCTCAACATCCCATGGGGCACCTGAAATGATCTTTTTTATTCGATAGTGGCCGTTTTCTAACTGAAGGTCGGCCCCCAAGTAACCAACGTTGATATTTTTTGCCGTGACGCGATCGCCCCCGCCATTATATGTGTGGGAGGCATTTAGCTCGGCGATCAAATCTCCAATAATAGTGTTTACATCATTGCGCGAATTTGATTGCTCTATTAAATTGCCGTATCGTGTTCTTAGGTCATCCCAATCGACACCATGCATGCCTGGATCATAAAAATAATCCCTCTCTAACCGCCAAACATCGTTGAAAATCTGTTTCCACTCTTCCTTTGGAACAATCGACATGGTCATGTTTTCAAGGGGCACGGTCTCTTTTATTTCTTGATCTGCCGCTATTTCCAATACCGCCATGGTTCCATTTTTCTGCACCAACACTTTTTTCCCATCGGCCGAAACCCTATAATTTGAAACTTCTGGGATTATGGTCTTGACTTCCCTTTCTTCAATGTCATAATAGTCGAGGGAAGTACGTGAGCCTTGTGGGCTACCGGTATTGGGAAAACGGGTGAACAAGAGCTTTCCTTCCACGCTATGCAAATTGCCCAAATTGCCCGGCTTAACATCCAAAAGCTCTGCACGTTGCTCAAAACCACCGATATCGATCAAGGTTCGAATCTTTTCTTCCTTTTCTTTACTCTCTTTATCTTTTTTCTTTTTTGATTTGTCTTTTTCTTCCCCATCTGCATCTTTTTTATGCATATAGGCATCATTCTTCACTGCCAAAAGCGATTTTTCCGATTTGGTCAGGGTACCTACCGCAATTCCTGTGGTGTTGGGGTAAATAAAGGTGTGGTCAACATCAGAATAGAGCGGGGTAAATGTTCTGTTGGTACTAAAGAACAAATGTTTGCCATCTGCACTGAACGTTGGGGAATTGTCGGCATAATAACCCGAAGTCAATTGGGATACTTGTTTGCTGTCTGTGTCAAAAACAAATATTGCGGTGGTTGCCATATTGTTCAAAGACCTGGCGTAGGCAAGCCATTTACTGTCTGGAGACCATGAAATACCAAAATCACGAAGGGCACCTTCAAAAAGGTAATTGGCTTTGTCGACATTGACAACATTTCCGGTGTTTACCTCGATATAGTTTATGGACATGGCCTGATCGACGTAAGCTATTTTTTTACTGTCGGGAGACCAATGGATGGAATACCTAAAACCGTTTTCAAAGTTGGTTACCGTACGAGGCGGTCGGTCACCGGTCATATCGTAGAGTGTTAGCTGATATTCGCCTTGGCTGTCACTCCAACACGCTACATACTTGCCATCAGGTGACCAAGAGGGCTTTCGCTCGGCAGCTCCTGAAGAAGACGAAAGGTTGGCAATATAGCCTTCTTTGGCGGGCAAATCGAACAATTCGCCCCTTGCCTGCACCACAACACGGTTCCCGTCGGGTGAAAGGGTAGCATTTTGAACAAAATCGGCTACCTTTTTTTGCAGGGGGATCAGTCCCTTTTGATCGGAAACTATTTGGACGGACACTTCAGAGGCGTTATTGTTGGCTATGTTGTAAAGGAAGAGTTTGCCCCCGGCCTCGAACACAATGTCTGAGTTGCTGTTATTGGGATAAGTAATGTCAAAATCGACAAATTCGGTCAATTGTGAATTGCTTTTGGTCGCTATGTCGTATTTCCACAGGTTGTTTCTTTTGTTCGGGCCATTGTCAGACATGTAATAAATGGCATTGCCGATCCACATGGGAATTTCATCGTTGCCCATGTTGTTGGTAACGTTCTCCGTTTCGTAAGTGGTCAGGTCGAAGACGGAAATATCGGGGGCCGTTCCTCCCCGATACCGTTTCCAATTTCTATGGACCCTGGTTCTATCTGTAAATGCCATCTTGGAACCATCAGGCGAAAAAGAGGCATGCTCACCATAGGGTACGGGCAATTTTGTTGCAGCCCCACCGCTTATTGAAATGGTGTAAAACTGTCGATAACGCTGTCTTCCACTTTCCCTGGAAGACGAGAACAGTACCGACTTTCCATCCGGGGTCCACCCAAGTACACGGTCCAACATACCGTGATACGTAAGTCGTTTGGGAATGCCTCCTTTTGAATCAATTACATATACATCACTATTACCGCCATAATTGGCAGTATAGGCGATCATAGTGCCATCAGGAGAAAATCTGGGATAGCTCTCCATTCCGTCCGGAGAACTCAATCGGTAGGCCACGCCCCCAGATTTGGGCACCACCCAAACATCATCGCCATAAATAAAAGCGATTTGGGTTTCTGATACATCAGGGTGTTGCATAAGGTGCGCACTGATCTGTGAATGTACAGTGGTGAACAATAAAAGCGATACAACAAAAAGGGAAAAGCTTCTCATGACTGGTATTGATTTATGATTTTCTAAATATAGGTATTTACTCAAATCATGATCAGATGCTAGAAGTGTTTTTTTGAACGATTGTCATTCAAGACGGAAAATGTATTCGGCGAAATGGAAATCCGCTAGGCATTCTATCAGTTGTACCAAACGGCATACCGCTTTCTTCTTAGTTCCAAAGCCAGTTTTTCTTCCATTTTCAGGGCCGTTGCACGATTGGTCATCGGTTTGATGTGGTGGTAAAGACTGGGGCGCAGATAACTACCATATTTTTTGACAATGCTCGAAGAAAGATTGTGCCCCCTTTTATTGATATGCCCCATTTTATGCTGTAAAAAGCGTTCTTTGGGCGTTTTGCTGGTCATGCCCACATAGAGACACTCCAAGACACCATTGAACTGCGGATTGGCCTCCCGAAACCGGCGGTGTTCGGTAAAAACTTTTTTATGGAGTTCCACTACATAGACACGGTATTCGGTTTTGGGCATGTTTTTCGGTTTGATTCCCTACCATCGATATTTTATTCCCACTCCGTATGAAAGATTCCCTCCCTATCGACCCGTTCATACGTATGCGAACCAAAATAATCGCGTTGCGCTTGAATCAAGTTTAGCGGTAAGCGCTGCGAGGTGTATGCATCAAAATAGATCAGCGCATTGGAAAGTCCGGGCAAGGGAATACCATTGGTCGCCCCATAGCTCACCAGCTCTCTTGCGGCATCTACCGTACTTTGTACCTTTTCAACGAACGATTTTGAAAGTAATAGATTCTGTAAGTTGGGTTCGGTTCGATAGGCTTCGGTAATATCGGCCAGTAATGCAGCACGAATAATGCAACCTGCACGCCAGATTTTGGCGATTTCACCTAAATCAAGCTCGTAGCCATATTCTTTGCTGGCATCGGTCAATTGGTGCATGCCTTGGGCATAGGCCATGATAAAAGCAAAATAGAGGGCTTGTTCGGCCTTTTCCACCAGTGTGCTTTTCATAAACGATTCGGGCACTGGCCTATCGTAGTGTTCATCTGCTTGGGTTCGTTCTACCTTTAGCGCTGAGATTTCACGCATGCTGACGGCAATATCGATGGTCGGCACGGGTATGCCGAGATCCATGGCGTTTTGAGAGGTCCATTTGCCCGTACCTTTTTGTTTGGCCTTGTCAAGGATCATATCGACCAAATCACCATCGGTCAGATCATCTTTTTGGGCAAAGATTTCAGAGGTGATTTCCACTAGAAACGATTGTAAGCGACCCTGATTCCATTCTGAATAGGTTTTATGCAGTTCTTCATTGGTCAGTTTTCCCGCTTTTTTCAGTAGATCATAAATTTCAGAGGTCAGTTGCATGAGCCCATATTCAATGCCGTTGTGCACCATTTTTACATAGTTGCCGGCCGATTTTGGTCCGAGATAGGCGACGCAGGGTTCTCCCATATATTTAGCGGAAACCGCTTCAAAAATGGGTTTTACGTGTTGATAGGCTTCCTTGGAACCACCGGGCATAATACTGGGTCCCAATCGGGCCCCTTTGGCACCTCCAGAGACTCCGGCGCCAAAAAAGTTGATGCCCTTTTCTTTCAGGTAGGCTTCACGACGATCGGTATCTGTAAAAAATGAATTTCCCCCATCGATGATAATATCCCCCTCGTCCAAGAGCGGTAATAGACTTTCAATGACACTATCGACAATTTTTCCCGCGGGAACCAACAGCATGATTTTTCGAGGTTTCGAAAGCGAGTTGACAAAAACGTTGGCCTCGACACTGGCATTGACCCTATTGGGGTTGCCACCTTCCTCGATCAAGGCGTTTACTTTTGCTTCATCCAAGTCGTTGCCAAAGGCCGTAAAGCCATTATCGGCGACATTGAGAATGAAATTTCTGCCCATTACACCTAAGCCTACCAATCCGAAATCATATAGCTGTGCTGTCATTGCCTAATATCAAAGTTTATGAAGTTTTTCCTTAACCCATTGCTAAAAAGGAAACCTAAAATAAACCTTATATTCGTGAACCTCAAATATTGGTTGATATAGCGCAAATATTTCTGATTCATGAAAAAAACAGCAGACCAAATGCTGGTCATTTTCGGAGCTTCGGGCGATTTGACGGCCCGCAAGCTGGTACCTGCTCTTTTTAACTTACATCTTTCGAACAATCTGCCCGATAGCTTCGTGGTTTTGGGCGTGAGTCGAAGCGATATGACCGACAAAGCGTTTCGCAAAAAGGTAGTGCTCGAGAGCACATATCTCACCGAAAAGATAAAAGATACAGGCCCTGAACGGGTCAAGGATTTCTCAGACAAGTTTTTTTATGAAGATTTGGGCAGTTCGTACGATACGGATTACCGACGGCTCAGAAACCGTATCGAAGATTTGAACGATATGTTCAAAACAGCAGGTAACATCATCTATTACCTTTCGACCCCGCCCACGCTTTATGAGACCATTGCGAAGAACCTCGCAGAGGTCAAGCTCAATACCCAAAACAATGGTTGGAAACGCCTGATTGTAGAAAAACCGTTTGGCTATAGTTTAGAAACGGCCAGAGCATTGAATATCGGGCTGCAACAATACTTTGACGAATCACAGATCTATCGCATTGACCATTATCTGGGCAAGGAAACGGTTCAGAACCTATTGGTGACCCGTTTTGCCAACAGTATTTTTGAGCCCCTATGGAATCGCAACTATATCAATCATGTAGAAATAACCAATGCTGAAAGTGTAGGTGTTGAGAAAAGAGGAGGCTATTATGACAAATCTGGGGCCTTGAGGGATATGTTCCAAAACCACCTGTTGCAGATTGTGTCTTTGGTGGTCATGGAACCCCCGATCGGCAATGCCCCAGAGGAAATTAGAAACGAAAAGGTGAAAGCATTGAAGTCATTGCGCATCATACGTGATGAAAAGACATTGCATGAAAATACCATTAGGGCACAATACGTGGCCTCAGAGGTCAATGGCAAAAAAATAAAGGGCTACCGCCAAGAAGAAGGGGTCGATGCCAACTCAACGACAGAGACCTATGCAGCGATTAAGTTTTTTGTCGATAACTGGCGTTGGCACGGTGTTCCGTTTTACGTGCGTACCGCTAAGCGCATGCCCACCAAAGTGACCGAAGTGGTCATTCACTTCAAGTCGCCCCACCATCAAATATTCAGTGATGCAGGTATGAGCGGCAAAGACAATAAGTTGATCATCAGAATACAGCCAGATGAGGGCGTGCTCATCAAGTTTGGGGTAAAAGTGCCCGGACAAGGATTTAAGGTGGAAAGGGCAAACCTAGATTTTTATTATTCAAGTCTTGCCGAGACCCATGTGATGCAGGCTTATGAACGTTTGTTGCTCGATGCCATGCAAGGTGACGCCACACTTTATGCCCGTGCCGATGAGGTGGAAGCCGCGTGGGAGTTTGTAGATCCCGTTCTCGATTATTGGGAAAACGGAAAAGATATACGCATGTATGGATATGCCGCTGGGGTATGGGGCCCTGAAAATGCCGATGATCTGATCGAGGGCATTGGCTTTTGGCGAAATCCTGGTGAGAACTTGGCCGATGATCCCGGGTATTGCGTGATTTGTTAGACGCTGGACGCTGGACGCTGGACGCTGGACGCTGGACGCTGGACGCTGGACGCTGTACGCTGTACGCTGTACGCTGGATGCTTGACGCTGGACGCTGGACGCTGCATACTGCAAACTGCATACTGCATACTGCAAACTGCATACTGCACACTGCACACTGAATGATTTACGTAGGGGATAATTACAAACACAAAATAATGGAAGTAAAAATCTATAAGGACAAACAAGAAGTGGCCCAACAATTTTCGGCCTACTTTGCAGAGTTAGTTCAAGGGAAGCAGATTTTTCATGTGGCGCTTTCAGGAGGCAGTACCCCAAAAATCGTTTTCGATGTGTTGGCTTCCGAATATGGACAGCAAATAGATTGGACAAAAATCCACTTTTATTGGGGTGATGAGCGCTGCGTACCACCAGAAGACGATGACAGCAATTACAAGATGACCGTTGAACACCTTTTTTCAAAGATAGATGTTATGAAAGCCAATATTCATCGAATCTTGGGAGAAAGCGATCCAAGGCGGGAAGCACTTCGTTATGCCAATCTTTTAGAAATCAATTTAGATAGGGTAGACGGTGTGCCACAATTCGATTTGGTGCTATTGGGGATGGGCGATGATGGGCATACCGCCAGTATTTTTCCACACGAAATTGAACTTTGGAATTCGAACGACCACTGCGTTGTCGCCACGCATCCTGATTCAAACCAAAAACGTGTCTCCATAAACGGTAGGGTCATCAATAGGGCCAAAGAGGTGGCTTTTTTGGTAACCGGGGCTTCCAAAGCCGAAAAAGTAGCTGAAATCCATAATCAAAAAGAAGGTCATGAAAAATATCCGGCTGCATTGGTAAACCCAAAGTCGGGGAAGTTGACCTGGTTTTTAGATGAAGAGGCCGCACAGCAGCTATCAAAATAGAAGCTTGCCCTTATATCTATATCTCTAACTTAGATTGCTCGACATCGTCTTCTTGGGCGCGTTTCAAAATAGGTTCGGGAATCGATTTTTTTGCTTTGGCCCCCATCTTTTTTAGACGTTCTATACTGGTAACGATATTGCCACGGCCTTCTACCAATTTGTTCATGGCCCCCCGATATTCGTTTTTGGCCTCGTCCATTTTCTTGCCCACTTTGGTCAAATCGGTCACGAATCCCTCAAATTTATCGTATAGTGCGCCCGCCTGACGAGCAATCTCAATAGCATTTCGTTGCTGTTTTTCATTGCTCCACATCGTATCTATTGTGCGCAGTGTTGCCAGCAGGGTGGCTGGGGTAACGATTACAATGTTTTGTTCAAAAGCCTTGTTGTACAGCGAGTTGTCTTCATTAATGGCGATGGCAAAAGCGGGTTCAATGGGTACGAACATCAGTACAAAATCAGGACTTTCCATTTCATACAGGTCTTCATACTTCTTTGCAGAGAGTTGCTCAACATGTTTGCGCAATGAGTTGAGGTGGTCTTTCAAGAAACTGGGTTTATCATCGTCATCGGCGTTGATATAGCGTTCATAATCGGTCAACGATACTTTTGAGTCGACCACCATCTTTTTGCCATCAGGTAGGTTAATGATGACATCGGGCATCACACGGCTACCGTCTTCCAATTTGAAACTTTGTTGTACACTATACTCACGGTCTTTTTCGAGTCCTGATTTTTCCAATACCCGCTCGAGCACCAACTCACCCCAATTGCCCTGCATTTTACTGTCGCCCTTTAAGGCTTTGGTCAAGTTCTCGGCTTCTTGGGTAATTTTTAGATTCTGCTCTTGCAAAAGCCTGAGTTGCTCTTTAAGCGCGGCATTGATGCCAAAACTTTGTTTTTGGCTTTCCTCGACTTTCTTTTCAAACTCCCTTATCTTCTTGTCTAAGGGGGTCAATATATTCTCGATGTTTGCCTTGTTTTGTTTGGTGAATTTTTCACTTTTTTCATCGAGGATCTTGTTGGCGAGGTTCTCGAACTCTTTGGTGAATTTTTCCTGTAGCTGTTCGACCTCTTCTTTTTGGGCCAAAAACTTTTCATCTAAATTCTTGAATTTCTCTTCCTCTTTGGCCAGCCTTATCTCTAGTGTCCTTCTATTTTCCAATATTGATTTTTTCTCTTCTTCCAGCGATTTAAGGGCATGCTCCAATTGTCTTTCACGTTCTTCCCAAACGCTTCCCTTCGATTGTGTTTTAAGTCTTTGGGTATACCATCCCAACAGAACACCGATTGCAATTGAGAATATGCCCACCAATATCAATAACAGCTCAGAACCCATACGATTAATTCTTGAGATAAAGATATGGAATGGATTGTTGCTTTTGCGGCAATGGCAAAAAATTTACTCGGTGACTTTAAATGACCCCGTTCGTGCATCAAATCGCACCATCTCTTTCGGGAACAATCGTTCAAAATGGCCTTGCTCGATGAGTTGGCAGGGTTCCCCGAAGGGATTTTCCTTACCATCCAAAACCAATATTTTGTCACAGAGTTGAATGGCCAGTGCAATTTCATGGGTGGTGAAAAGAACCGTTTTGTCATGTCTATGGGCCAATTGCTGCAATAATTTGAAGATTTGAACCTTGTGGTGCAGATCAAGATGGGTGGTGGGCTCATCCAATAATATCAATGAAGTGTCTTGCGCCATGGCACGGGCGATGAACACCCGTTGCAGCTGACCGTCACTCAGTTCATGACATTTTTTGTGCTGTATACGCGCTAGCTCAAAGGTTTTCAGGCTGCGTAGAATGACCTCCTTGTCGTGTACGGTAAGGGTACCCAGCCAATTTGTATACGGTTGGCGCCCTAGAGCGATAAGCTCTTGTACGGTCAGGTTTTTTGAAGCGATGGGTTCTGTGAGCACTACGCTGATTTTTTTGGCCAAAGCACTTTGCGATAGGTCGTCCATCGACTTTTCTTGTACAAAGATGTCACCCTTCAGTTTTACCTGTAATTTGGCCAATGTTCTGAGCAATGTCGACTTACCGATGCCATTGACCCCGACCATCGCACAAAACTCTCCTTTTTTGAGCTCAAACGACAGTTTTTTTATCAACTCTAAATCTTTGTACCCGATGGACAGGCCGCTGACCGTAATGCTCTTTTTTTTCTCTTCCATCAGAAAATCATTTTCCGTTTTTTGGTCAATAACCATATGACCACTGGGGCACCCACTATTGAGGTAATCGCGTTTATGGGCAGTACGTTGGCCGAACTGGGCAACTGGGCCAAGGTGTCACAGAGCAACATCAAAATGGCACCGTATAGAAAAACAGCGGGCAACAAAATTTTGTGCTCCATGGTATCAAAGATCTGCCGGGTAAGGTGGGGAACCGCCAAACCTACAAAGGCAATGGGGCCGGCA
>JANQOD010000405.1 GCA_028289745.1 Allomuricauda sp.
TTATCAAAAACAAGCTGTAGATGCACTTGATCCCTACACTTGAACTTAAACTTGGGCTTGACTCTTGAACTTGAACTTCAATTATGCGCTGGACACTAAGACCAAAACCTGACCAAAAAGATATCGAGCGGCTTTCCGACGAGCTGAAAGTCGATGGTTTGATAGCGCAATTGCTCCTGCAACGGGGGATCACCCATTACGAGGAGGCAAAAATTTTTTTTAGGCCACAACTCACAGATTTACATGATCCTTTTTTGATGAAGGATATGGATATTGCCGTAGACCGAATTGAAAAAGCAGTGGCCAACAAAGAAAACATTTTGATATATGGCGATTACGATGTCGATGGCACCACTGCAGTGGCGCTATTGTTTACCTATTTGAGGGAGTACTATGAGAATGTGGCCACGTATATACCTGACCGCTATACAGAAGGCTACGGTGTTTCATTTGAGGGAATGGACTTCGCCGACGACAACGGTTTTTCATTGATCATTGCCTTAGATTGTGGCATCAAGGCAATTGAACAAGTTGAATATGCCGAGAAAAAAGGGATTGATTTCATTATCTGCGACCACCATAGGCCCGGTGAACAGCTTCCAGTAGCCGTTGCGATCTTAGACCCTAAAAGAAAAGATTGCGACTATCCCTATAAAGAGCTTTGTGGCTGCGGAATCGGATTTAAATTAATTCAGGCCTTGGCTTTGAAGGGGGGGCAGACCATTGATGACCTGGTGCCCTATCTCGATTTGGTCGCCACAGCGATAGGGGCCGATATTGTACCGATGACCGGTGAAAACAGGGTATTGGCCCATTACGGCCTACAAGTGATCAACAACGATCCGCGAACCGGATTTCGGGCCATCATCGACCAAATCAAAAAGAAAACCTTGACCATCACTGATGTGGTGTTTATCATTGCTCCCCGAATCAATGCCGCCGGCCGTATGGAGCATGGGCAATATGCGGTCGACCTTCTCACCGAGACCGATTTGGACAGGGCTGTTGAATTTGCCAAGAAAATTGAACTGTTCAACCTTGATCGTAGGGGGCTAGATCAAGAAATTACCGAAGAGGCCTTGATTCAGATTCGCGATAATAAAGAAGAAGAATGCTTCACCTCGGTGGTGTATGCCGAACACTGGCACAAGGGGGTTATCGGTATCGTGGCCTCAAGACTGACCGAGACGTACTATCGCCCTACACTGGTCTTCACCAAAAGTGGCGATAAGTTGGCAGCTTCGGCACGGTCGGTGAAAGGGTTTGATGTGTACGAAGCTTTAGAAGGTTGTACCGATCATATCGTGCAGTTCGGCGGACATAAGTATGCTGCAGGACTCACGCTGCTCGAAGAACAATATAAAACCTTCAAGAAACAATTTGAAAAGGTGGTCTCTGAGACCATAGACCCCATACTGCTGACCCCTGAAATTTCGGTCGATGCCCAAATTGAACTGAACGACATTACACCCAAACTAATGCGGATCATCCGCCAATTTGCGCCCTTCGGGCCGGGCAATATGACGCCCATTTTTATGGCCAAAGGGGTTCAAGATACGGGCTATGGAAGAGGGGTGGGCGAAGACGAAAAGCACCTTAAACTTTCGTTGACACAAAAGGGCTCGAGACCCATTGGCGCCATTGGGTTCAATTTAGGGAACAAATTGGATGTGGTAAAAACGAAACATCGTTTTGATGCTGTCTTTTCTTTGGATGAGAATGAATGGAACGGACGAGTGAGCCTGCAATTAAAACTAAGAGACATCAAATGAGAATAGAACATTTGGCCATTTGGGTTGCTGACCTTGAAGCCATGAAAGATTTCTATGAAACCCATTTCAATGCCAAGGCCGGTGAGCGCTATGAAAACCCTACGAAAAACTTCACCTCCTACTTTTTGGACTTTGATAGGGGTGCGAGGCTTGAATTGATGCACAAACCGGAAATACCATTTTTGGTAAACCAAGAAAATGAACGTCTCGGACTGGTGCACTTTGCCATTTCAGTAGGGTCAAAAAGAAAAGTCAACACCTTTACCGAAAAACTTAGGTCCAATGGTTTCAGTATAGTAGGAGAACCTAGAACCACAGGCGATGGCTATTATGAAAGTGTAGTGCTCGATCCTGAGGGCAACCGCATTGAGATCACTGAGTAGTCTGCCACAAATTTTAATGTCCTCACGCTTTTTTGACCGCATCAAATTGGGTTAGAAGCTTTTATGATATATGTCATAAATCCAGCCGCTTGATGCCCGTACCTTAGTCCCTTCTTTCAGGACTAAAAAACAATTTATGGATTCAATTACCAATACCATGAGAAAAGTATACCGTTTTGGCCATCAACAAACCGATGGCGACCGAACCATGCGCAACCTTTTGGGCGGTAAGGGCGCCAACCTTGCTGAGATGAGCCGTTTGGGCATTCCGGTTCCGCCAGGGTTTACCATTACCACCGAGGTCTGTACCGAATACAACGCCATTGGCAAAGAAGCGACGGTCGAGTTGATAACCGAAGAAGTACGTGAGGCCATTGGGCAAATAGAAGCTGAAATGGACACCGTTTTCGGCGATGATAAGAATCCATTGTTGTTGTCGGTACGTTCGGGGGCAAGGGTTTCGATGCCCGGTATGATGGATACGGTGTTGAACCTTGGCCTGAACGATGTTTCGGTATTGGGCGTTGCCAAAAAAACCAATAACGAGCGTTTCGCTTGGGATTCATACCGCCGCTTTGTGCAAATGTATGGCAGCGTGGTCATGGGAATGAAACCTGAAAACAAAGAAGACGAAGACCCCTTCGAAGAACAAATCGACCAAATAAAAGAAGCACGGGGCATCTCTTTAGATACCGAATTCACCGTGGAAGACTTGAAAAATTTGGTCACTGACTTTAAGAAATTGATCAAGGAAAGAACAGGGCAAGACTTCCCCACCGACCCATGGGAACAATTGTGGGGGGCGATAATGGCCGTTTTTGATAGCTGGAATGGCGACCGGGCCGTCTATTATCGCAAAATCAATGGTTACCCCTCAGATTGGGGCACCGCGGTAAACGTACAGGCTATGGTATTCGGCAATATGGGTGAAAATTCGGCCACAGGCGTCTGCTTCACCAGAGATGCCGCCACAGGGGCCAACCAGTTCAATGGCGAGTATTTGATCAACGCCCAGGGTGAAGATGTGGTGGCCGGTGTTCGTACCCCCCAACAAATCACATTGGAAGGTTCAAAACATTGGGCAGAATTGGCCAAACTTTCTGAAAAAGAAAGGGCAAAACAATATCCGTCACTGCAAGAGGTAATGCCCAAATTGTACCAAGAACTGTTCCGATATCAAAACCAGTTGGAAATCCATTACCGTGATATGCAGGATATGGAATTTACCATTCAAGACGGCAAACTGTGGATTCTGCAAACAAGAAACGGCAAGCGAACCGGTGCAGCCATGGTCAAGATTGCCGTAGATATGCTCAAAGAAGGGATGATCGACGAAAAGGAAGCCCTATTACAGATCCTACCGGAAAAATTAGATGAGTTGTTGCACCCGGTTTTTGATCCACGCGCTCTGAAACGCGCGAAAGTCATAGCCCAGGGATTGCCGGCTTCACCAGGTGCTGCTACGGGGCAAATCGTCTTTTTTGCCGATGAGGCCGACAAGTTCAAGAACAGTATTTTGGTTCGAACCGAGACCTCGCCGGAAGATCTAGAGGGAATGGACCTTGCCAAAGGCATCTTGACCGCAAGAGGAGGTATGACCTCCCATGCGGCCGTGGTGGCCAGGGGTATGGGTAAATGTTGTGTTTCAGGAGCGGGAGCTTTGAAAATCAATTATAAAAAGGGGACGATGACCGTTGATGGGCACGAATACCACGAAGGCGATTGGATTTCCCTCAATGGTACCACAGGAAATATCATCGATGGAAAAGTGGCCACCATGGAACCGTTGCTCAGTGGTGAATTTGCCGAAATCATGGCATTGGCCGACAAATATGCCACTATGAAAGTGCGCACGAATGCTGATACCCCGAAAGATGCCAAAACCGCCCACAACTTTGGGGCCCAAGGTATTGGGTTGGCCCGAACCGAACACATGTTTTTTGAGGGTAATCGTATCATGACCATGCGAGAAATGATTTTGGCCAATACCATAAAGGGAAGAAAATTGGCTTTAGAGGCCTTATTGCCAATGCAGCGAAATGACTTCGAAGGACTCTTCGAGGCCTTACAGGGGCATCCCGTAACGATTCGATTGTTGGATCCACCGTTGCATGAATTTGTTCCCCACCAATTGGCTACACAAAAAGAATTGGCAGAAGACCTACATATTTCGCTAGCAGCTGTCAAGAACAAAGTCGCCGAATTGCACGAGTTCAATCCCATGCTGGGGCATAGGGGCTGTCGATTGGGCATTACCTATCCTGAAATCACCGAGATGCAGACCCGTGCCATCATAGAAGCGGCATTGAACACCAAGGAAAAGGGCATAACGGTCAGGCCTGAGATCATGATTCCACTAGTGGGCACTTTCGAAGAATTTGAAAGTCAAGAGAAAGTGATCAGGCAAACGGCCGAGACGGTCTTTCAAGAGTACGGTGACCAAGTCGAGTATTTGATCGGTACCATGATAGAAGTGCCCCGTGCGGCTTTGATGGCAGATGCCATTGCAGAACGCGCCGATTTCTTTTCTTTTGGCACCAATGACCTTACCCAAATGACCTTTGGGTACTCTCGTGATGATGCGGGCAAGTTTATGTCATATTATCTTGAAAAAGGTATTTTGAAGGCAGACCCATTTGAGGTCTTGGATCAAGAAGGAGTAGGTCAGTTGGTGACTTTGGGCACCAAGAAGGGCCGAAGCACCAAACCTGACTTGAAAGTGGGTATTTGTGGTGAACACGGCGGCGAGCCTTCATCGGTCAAATTCTGTCATGACAATGGATTGGATTATGTGAGCTGCTCACCATTCAGAGTGCCGATTGCGAGGGTCGCCGCGGCACAAGCAGCGCTGTAATAAATAGATTGCCTGATTTTAGGGAACGCCGTAGAAAAGTTGATTTCCAAGGAAGTAAATCCGCAGATGACTTTTTAACGGCGTTCTTTCTATTTGAAGCTTTTGAGCTTGAGTTGCCCGTCATCAAAAACGGCATAGGTAAAATGATTGATCCAATCACCGAGATTGACATAGGTAGATTTGCCGTTGAGGTCAATCTCTAAGGGAAGGTGACGGTGCCCAAATACAAAAAAGTCATAATGCTTCGTTTCCAATTTTCGCCTGCAGTATTGCACGAGCCACTCGTTATCATCTCCCAAAAACCGGGCATCCGCTTCCCCCGAAATGATTTTGTTGTTGATAGAAAGGTGTTGCGCCAACCGTACGCCCAAATCAGGATGTAGCCACCGAAAGAACCATTGTGCCACAGGGTTCGTAAATACCTTTTTCATTCGCTTGAAACCCTTATCCCCTGGGCCAAGCCCATCACCATGGCCTATCAGAAAAGAAGTATCGTCGATTTTTAGTTCTTGGGGTTTGTGGTATACGGGAATGTTCAGCTCTTCTTCAAAATAGCCGTTCATCCAAAGGTCATGGTTGCCGACAAAATAGCTGATAGAAATGCCTGAATCGGTCAATTCGGCCAGCTTTCCCAAGGTACGGGTGAAGCCTTTTGGCACCACTTTTTTGTACTCGAACCAAAAATCAAAGAGGTCGCCCATCAGGTAAATGGCGGCCGCATC
>JANQOD010000410.1 GCA_028289745.1 Allomuricauda sp.
TTTTAAAATGGAGTGCAAATATAGCATGATTTTTTTGTTACCGACAAGAAAAAGAACAAAAAATCAGACCACTTCGGCCACTACAAAGGTGCTGCCCCCGATAAACACGAAATCTTCTTTATCAGCTGCTTGAACAGCCTTTTGAAACCCTTCGGAAACTGATACATAGGCATTGCCTTTTAGTCCAAAACCCATTGCAATGCTTTTAAGTTCATTTTCGTCGAACCCTCTCGGCACATTGGGTCTTACAAAATAATAAGCTGCCTTTTTGGGGAAAAGCGGTAAAATATCATCTAACTTCTTATCATCTACAAAACCAATCACCATGTGAAGTTTCTCAAAATCAATGTGTTCAATTTGGGTCAAGACGGTCTTTACACCTTCAAGATTATGGGCCGTATCACACACCACATAGGGTCTCTCGGTAAGAATCTGCCAGCGCCCCAAAAGTCCGGTATTCTCAACCACTTTCCTTAAACCTGTTTCAATATCCTTATCAGAAATGGCAAAGCCTTTCAACTCTTTCAAACAGGCAAGCACGCCAAGCATGTTCTTCTTTTGATAGTGGCCCAACAAATCGGTCTCGAACTGTTTTGAAGCCATTTGATCGGCAAAAATGATCTTTGAACGGTGTTGGGCGGCCATCATTTCAAAAACAGTTTCCGTTTCGGCCTGTGTTTCACCGATAACCACCGGTACGCCTTTTTTTATGGTTCCTGCTTTTTCAAAAGCTATTTTTTCCAAGGTATCGCCCAATACATCCATATGATCGAACCCGATATTGGTAATCAACGTCACCAATGGATCGATGATATTCGTTGAGTCTAACCTTCCGCCCAATCCCACTTCTATAACCGCAATGTCAACTTCTCTTTTGGCAAAATGATCGAAGGCCATGCCCACGGTCATTTCAAAGAAAGAGAGTTTGTTTTTTTTGAGGAAGGCCCTATGGTTCTCAATAAAGCGGGTGACATTTTCTTTGGAAATGCTTTTGCCGTTGATTTTAATACGTTCCCTAAAATCCTTCAAATGGGGTGAGGTATATAGCCCAACTTCATAACCTGCTTCCTGTAGGACAGAAGCCAACATGTGACTGCTAGAGCCTTTACCATTGGTGCCCGCCACGTGAATGCTCTTGAACTTTCTTTCTGGGGAACCCAATTTTTCAGCAAACAGTTTGATGTTGTCAAGTTTGGCATTAAGTGCAACAATCCCTTTTTGCTGATACATCGGAAGCTGGGCGAACATCCAATCCAATGTTTGCTCGTAGGTCACTATTGTCCTAATTTGAAGTTGACGACCACAAAGCCTATTTGTTGGGTCGGAGCGTTGGAATCTAAGTTCCATTTATGGAGAAAAGCGGTCTTTCTGGCAGGTTCTAGTAGGCATGGTGCATTATTGGTCGTACCTTTCACCCCTGGTGTGGCCTGTATGACCTTTCCATTTCTGTCAACGACAATGCGCACCACTACCCTGCCATCTTCATTACACTCTTGTTGCACCTTTCCCTTACTGACCAATGACCGTCCGCTCAGACCATAGCCGCCCGTTCCACTACCACTACCAGGTGCCCCATAGTAAGTGGTGGCATAGGGATCGCCATCGGGTTGGCCCTTGTCACCAGGTCGATTGTCATCGCCCTCACTGCCTGAAGCATTGCCATCAGACTTTCCGATACCCCCGATAAGGGCGTCGAGCTTTTTCTTTTTGGCCTCTTCTTGTTGCCGTTTTCGCTCTTCGGCCAGTTGCCGTTCTCTTTCTTTTCGTACGGCTTCAGCCTTTGCCTTTTTGGCTGCCTCTTCAGCTTTTCGCTTGGCTTCCCTTTGTTGTTTTATTTTGATGGATTCTTCAGATTCTTGAGTCATCAATTTTTCGCTGGGTTGCTCTTTTTCAACCACTTCTTCTTCGACGACCTCTTCTTCAAGGGGCTGTTGAACCGCTTCTTGCACCTCTTCTGGCGGATTGGGCGGCTTCGGAATGTCGCGTGGCTCTGATTGTACCCTCTCTCTCGGCTGAATGTTTCCACTGCCAAAATCCATCGTACCAAAATTCACGGCAATGCCATTTTCAATGGGTGGATCTAAATAGGTCAATCCGATATAAAATAGCAACAATAGCACCAAACTGAGCAGCAAGGTGGTAAGGGTAAAGGATTTTTTCTTGTGTCTCGTATCTAAGAACGACATTATTTTGGCCGCACGGCCA
>JANQOD010000007.1 GCA_028289745.1 Allomuricauda sp.
CAACAAATTGTTGCAACACTACGATGACCAATTGAAGAGCAAGGACAAGAATCTTGCCCAACGGGCGAAACAGGTGCTTGATGCACAAGCACCATACCCCGAACTACGTGAGGGGTTTGACGATCTATCGATTCTAGAGAAGAGAAAAGATGTCATCAGCACTATTTTGGCAGACACCTTTTCTTCAATACTGACAAACAACGAGATCAAGACGGCATCGATACCGTTCAATAACCTGGTTTTCAATTCAACGCGACGGTTTCAAAAAATCTTGGAGGATGCAGGGTCAGATTTTGAGTTGAAGATCCGCAACCTTCCCGATAGCCTGCACTATATCATTCAGTGTACGGTTATTTTGAATTTCCACTATGGGTTCATGATCGATTTCAAAAGGCCGTTGTTCTATGACATACCCGACGCTAATGGCATAATGCGTAATTACCGTATTCTGTACAATGCCGATTTCATGGAAATCATCCCCACAGAAAAATCAAAAGAGCTGACCCAGAAAGATTTGGATGAGCTATTGGAAAATTTTGACAATCTCGATCTGTGGAAAGAAAAAATACCGCCCAACAGTTTTATCTCTAAGGGGTTCGTTATCTCTAACATGTTCGATGTCACGGCAGAACATTCCATTTCAGAGATAAAGACCACCTTGATCGGAAGCAACAAACGTGCCAATGAAGATTTCATGGATGATTTTCAGGATACGTTTAGGGCACTGTTCAATTTAAATGAAATCAGGGTGGGTTTTGCCGGATACGACCCCAACACCAAGAGGTTTATGCGCGTTCACGGCAAAGGCATTGAGAGTTTTATCTTAAAAGGCAAGGATATGGAGTCTTGCGATGCCCTGTTGTGTGATTACTCATATGGGCTATTGCTCAACGAGAACAATTATTTCGCTATTTCGAACGTAGATAAATATTACGAAAAATCAAACGGCTCACAACCTTATAAAAATCTGCATAAGCAAGGGATCAAAAGTGCGATTTTGGCACCCATTGCAGAAGACGGCAATCTATTGGGGGTTCTGGAACTTGTCTCTGAAAGGGTAAATGAACTCAACAGCATCAATGCCAATAAGCTGCAAGATGTAATGCCTTTTATTGTCTCGGCCGTTTTGAGATCGATAGAAGAAGAACAAAACCTTATTGACGCCATCATACAACATGAGTGCACTACGGTGCATTCTTCAGTATATTGGAAGTTTCAAGAAGAGGCCAAGCGATTTATGACCGATGAGTTGATGGGCAATCAACCTTCTTTTCAAGAAATCGTCTTCAAAGATGTGTACCCCCTTTACGGTCAGATCGATATCAAAGAATCTTCAAAGAATAGAAATATTGCCATTCAACGCGATCTGATGATCCAACTTTCAGAGATAAGCGATATACTCGATAGGGCTTTTGAAAAACAGAAACTGCCCATTTATGAAGAGCTGATATTCAGGGTAAACACCTATATGGATGAAATCAAGGAAACATTGTACGCCAATAGTGAACAGGCTATTTTCGATTTCATCAAAGAAGAGATAAACCCTGTCTTGAAACATCTCAAAAAAGAAGATGACGAATTGAAGAATTTGGTCAGCAACTATGAAGATAAAATAGATGTAGATACAGAATCGTATTATGACCATCGACGCAATTATGACGATAGTGTCATGGAAATAAACATGCAATTGGCCGCTCTTTTAGACAAAAAACAAGAAGAGGCCCAAACCATGTTCCCCCATTATTTTGAGCGCTACAAAACAGATGGGGTAGAACATAATATGTACATAGGCAGTGCTATAGCCCATGACAGGGAATTTGACCAATTGTACTTGGGCAACCTTAGATTATGGCAATTGCAGGTTATGGTAGAAATGGAAAATAAATACTATTCCCTGAAACCATCATTACCGGTAAAATTGGATGTGTCGTCCTTGATTTTGGTTTACAGTACTTCTTTGGCCATTCGTTTCAGAATGGATGAAAAACGTTTTGATGTTGATGGCACGTATAATGCGCGCTATGAGATTATCAAGAAGCGCATCGATAAATCTTATATAAAGGGCACCAATGAGCGTTTGACCCAAAAGGGAAAACTGTCTATTGTTTACTCGCAGAAAAATGATGAGCTTGAATACCTTCGCTATATCAAATTCTTAAAATCAAAGGGATACTTCACGAACAATGTTGAAATTGTCGAGCTCGAGGGGCTGCAGGGTGTTACAGGTCTAAAGGCCATACGCGCTGAAATTCTCTATAAAAAAGATGCCCAATCTGAGAAAACCTACACCTATGAAGATTTGATGGAAGAGCTAAAGCCCTAACGCTATATTCTATCAGGCCCTAAATAGTGAAATGCCAACCCAAAGGCAATCACAGAAATCACAATGCCAATCATGAAAATGGTATAGGTCAGACGCAAAATGTTATACTTTCGGTTTAAGACCAGCCCTAAAAAGTAGAGATCTTTGGTCAAAGATGAATAAATATATTCTTTGTCTTTGACCAATTCTTGTATGGCCCATTCGTAGTCGTTCAAAGACATTTTGTGAAAGTTGCCAAAGAACAACAGGTTCACCTTTTTTTGTTGCACGTCATCTTTTGTGAACTTGCCACTCGTAACATTGGGCCTTGTGGCAAGAACGGCCAAAACCATTGAAATCACACTGAAAGTGATAAAAATCACGGTAGGGTAGATCAGGTATTCATTTGAAGGGTTGTCTAACTTTGGAATAAGGTTTGAAAGTGCCACAGAAATGATAATGGCATTCACCGAAAGCAAAATATTTGCCTTGGTATCGGCAATATCACTTAAGGTCAAATGGTTTTTCAATGTTACCCTGAACAAAGTCTGAATGCCCCGATCGGGGCTTTCGCTTTTGTACTTGGCCTTGAGGGCTTCTTTTTTGGCAATCTCTTTTTCGGTTTTTTTGTCTTTTATGAGTTGTTTTAGGTTTGCTTGTTTGCCCTCTTCCCAATGCTCTTTTGCATAGTCGGTATAATACGTGTGCTCATCGCGAAACATTTTTATGTTCGCTTCGCGCCAGTCTTTTTGAGAATAGGTTTTTATGCCCAACAGTTCCAATTCTTCGCGTA
This sequence comes from Allomuricauda sp., assembly GCA_028289745.1. GTDB lineage: Bacteria > Bacteroidota > Bacteroidia > Flavobacteriales > Flavobacteriaceae > Flagellimonas_A. The sequence continues at coordinate 3,096 of JANQOD010000007.1, forward strand.
AAAAGTCTGAGGTTTCCCAATAACTTTTCTTGGCAAAATGCGAAGCATCGGCATCCCTGATTATTTTTTCAAGAAGATTTGTGGGCTGATGGTATCGTTCAGTGGCCAAGATTATGGAACTGATTTGATCGACCCCTTTTGAACCATAGTTTTCCTTCTTTAGAAAATCGATCGCTATCGTGCTGCTTGCCTTCTCATGATTTTCAACCCCCTTTGTATAACCCGTATCATGAAACCATGCGGCCAAGAGCAATTGCTCTTGCTCATTTTCCGATAAAGAGACAGCACTGGCCATCTCTTCTATGCTTTTGACCACCCTTTGTGTATGTTTGAGGTTATGGTAAAGAAAATTCGGATCCAGCTCATTTTCTAACAAATGGGTAACAAAAGATTCAGCTTTTTGAACGATTTCCGACATAGTTGTATATTGATATACCCAAATTACGAATTTTTGGGTTCAAGCTTGTGGACATGAAAAAAATTTACTCTTTTACAATCATCATGGCACTTATTTCTGCATGTGCCACACAACGTACAAAATACGCAGAAAGCTTTGCAGGTCAAGAAGTAATCCCTGAAAAGGGGGTTTCGCATACTTTTTATTTAATCGGAGATGCCGGCTTGTCGCCCATGGGCGACATGAATCCCACATTGAAGAGCTTTAAATCAAGGCTAGACAAAGCCCCAGAAAACAGTACTGCTATTTTTTTGGGAGACAATATCTATCCTTCAGGATTGCCCGATAAAGGGGAGGAGGGGTATGAAAGTGCAAAGAACCAAGTGGATGCCCAATTGAAGGCGTTGAACAATTTCAGGGGCACGCCTCTTTTTATGCCAGGCAACCATGATTGGTACAGCGATGGCTTAAAAGGGCTGAAGCGACAAGAAAGGTATATTGAAAAAGAACTTGATAGAAAAGACGTGTTCCTTCCTGAAAATGGGTGTCCTTTGGCCAAGGTCGAGATAGGCGAAGACATTCTTTTGATCGTGGTCGATAGTGAGTGGTATCTGGTCAATTGGGACAAACACCCAACCATAAATGATGATTGTGAAATCAAGGATCGTCAAAAATTGTTTGATGAAATCGAAAGCTTGATCAAGAAAAATGTGGATAAGACCACTATTTTGGCCGTGCACCACCCCATGTTCACTTACGGTTCGCACGGCGGGCAATACTCTGTTCAACAGCACCTGGCGCCCAAAAATATTCCGCTTCCTGTTTTGGGCACGGTTTTCAATCTGTTGCGAAGAACTTCGGGAGCTTCAGTGGAAGATCTTCAAAATAAGCGGTATGACAGTTTTCGCAATCGCATCATTACCTTGGCCCAATACTCAGAAAAGGTCATTTTTGTTTCAGGTCACGAACATACGCTACAGTATATTGTAGAAGACAACACCCCCCAGATCATCAGTGGGTCAGGTTCAAAAGTGGGTGCCACCCGATTGCTAAATGGCAGTCAATTTTCCACCGGTCAAAATGGTTATGCCGAATTAAAGGTATTTGAAGACGGTTCGTCTGTGGTGAATTATTTCATAATCGAGGAAGGCAAAGAAAAGTTATCGTTCAGTACCGAAGTATTGCCCGAGACCGAGAAGAGAGCTAACTATTCGGGCAAAAATGAATTCCCCCCCTTTGTGGAAGCATCGGTATATGAACCTGAAGAAGTTGACAAGTCCAACTTTTTCAAAGGTATCTGGGGCGAAAGGTACAGTAAGTACTACGCCACTAAAATAAAGGCAAAGACCTTGGATCTTGATACGCTTTATGGCGGCTTGGTCCCGATTCGAAAGGGCGGAGGGCATCAATCAAAATCACTTCGGTTACAGCATAAAGATGGCCGGCAATTTGTCATGCGGGCCCTTAGAAAGAGTGCCGAACAATACCTTCAGGCCATGGCCTTTCAAGATCAGTTCATCGCCGGAAAACTTGAAGACACCGCTGTTGAAGATATTTTAGAGTACTTCTACACGGGTTCCCACCCATATGCACCCTTTACCATAGCCGAACTTTCCGATGCGGTAGCGATATACCATACCAATCCGAAGTTGTTCTATATTCCAAAACAAAAGGCACTGAAAGGGTTTGTCGATGATTTTGGCGATGAACTTTATATGATAGAAGAACACGTTTCCGAGGGGCATGATATGGCAGGTTTCGGTTACGCCAAAAAGATTGAGAGTACAGATGACCTGATACGAAAATTGCGAAAAGACGAAGAATATCAGCTCGATGCCACTGCATATGTCAGGGCTAGGCTTTTTGATATTATGATCGGTGACTGGGACCGACATGTAGATCAATGGCGATGGGCACAATTCGATGAAGGAAAAGACAAGACCATCTTTAAGCCCATACCGAGAGATAGGGATCAACCTTATTCCATTATGGGCGACGGAACATTGATGGGGTTTGCGAGCAGAACCGTTCCCGCGCTGCAGCTCTTCGAAGGTTTTCATGAAGAAATCAGAAGCGTAAAAGGGTTTACCTCTTCGCCCAAGACCTTTGCGCTCGATATGGCGCTATTGTCTGAAACCAAAATGGAAACTTGGGAAGAGCAGGCAAGATTCCTACAACAGCATATCACCGAGCCGGTGGTTGACAGGGCGTTTACAGCTTTTCCTAAAGAAGTTCGTGATAGTACGGTCAGAAGGATCAAGAGCATTCTACTTGCCCGAAAAGGAAACTTAGTGGAGACCGCTCGGGAATATTATACCATTTTGAACAAGTTCAGCGTGGTGACGGGTACCGACAAAGATGATCATTGTGTGGTTGACCCTCTAGCAAATGGAGGTGTAAGCGTAAGTATGTACCGCATCAAAAATGGCCAGAAAGCCGATTTGTTTTTTCAAAAAGACTACAATCCGACATACACAAAAGAAGTTTGGATCTATGGTTTAGATGATGATGATGTCTTTCAAGTGACGGGCAACAGTGGAAAAATCAAGCTAAGATTGGTCGGTGGGCAAAACAATGACAATTATAAGATTGCCAAAAAAGCAAAGAACGTACACACCTATGATTTTAAGAGCAAGAAGAACACCTATGATGAGGCTTTTGGTGGGCGTCTTCACAAAATCGATGACTACGAGACAAATACCTACCAGTTTATCAAGATCAAGGCCAGCAACAACCAATTTTTGCCATCTATAGGGGCCAACCCCGATGATGGTTTGAGAATAGGGTTCACGAACACCTATACCTACAACGGATTTCGCCAAAATCCGTTCACCCAACGGCATATTGTCAATGGGGCCTATTATTTTGCCACAAATGGGTTTGATTTTGGCTATAATGGCGAGTTTGCCAATATCTTTGAAAACGTTAATCTTGAGCTCGACGCTAGGTTTACAAGCCCGAATTTTGCCATCAATTTCTTTGGGTTCGGCAATGAGACCCCAAACTTTGACGATGACCTTGATTTCGACTTCAATCGGGTAAAGATCCGCAAAATCATTTTGACGCCTTCTTTGGTATGGCGGGGCCAGCTTGGATCTAAGGTGCGCTTGGGGGTTTCATATGAGAACTTTGATGTTGAAGAGACCGAAGACCGTTTTATTGAGGGATTCTTTACGGATCAGGGAAGGGACACCCAGCAAGACTTCGTCGGGGTCGATGCCGAATATTCTTATTCAAATAGTGATAGTGGGGCATTCCCGACCATGGGAATGGCGATTTCCCTTCATGGGGGCTACAAGTCGAACTTGAGCGATTCAGATAGGGCATTTGCTTTTTTCATACCAAGTTTATCGTTTGATTACAGGTTGAGTTCTGACGGCCGATTGGTGTTGGCCACCAAATTTAAGGGGCATTTTAATTTTGGGGATGACTTTGAGTTCTACCAAGCGGCCACCCTTGGCGCCAACAATGGTCTTAGAGGATTTCGTTTTCAACGATTTACCGGTAAAAGGGCATTTTACCAAAACACGGATCTACGGCTAAGCTTTAGAAAACGAGACTCAGGATTCTTACCTTTTGTACCGGGAATCTATACAGGTTTTGACTATGGTCGGGTATGGCTGCCAGATGAAGATTCTGATAAATGGCACAATTCATATGGAGGTGGATTTTTTGTGGATGGGGTAGGGATAATCTCGGCCAATTTTGGCTTGTTCAGCAGTGATGACGGTTTACGGTTTGCTTTTGGTATTGGATTCGGGTTCTAAAATCTTGCTTAGTTGCAAACGATAAAGATTGCCCCCGGTATCATGTGATCTTTCATCAGAAAGAAGCAGGGTGTCATGACCAATAAAGCAGATGGCCTCTAATTGGGTTCGAAGCCCTAGATCGATTTGTTTGACAGTTCCTTTATAAAAATGGTCAAATTCAAAATCGGTTATGAGCCATAGTGTTCCGTAACCCAGTACGGCTATTGTTTTGCCATCGGGCGAAATTGTGGCCGCGGTCACCGAGCAGCGGTTCTGGTCATTGCACAAAAACCATTCACCGATCAGTTCGGCATCATAATGGCCCTTGGTATCGGGAACTTTGTAGATCATCGCCTTGCCATCGTAGGGCCGTGTGCGGTTTTTGGTTATGATATAAAGCGAATTGCCACGATGAAAAAAAGCTTCGGCATCATAGTAAAGCTTTGATTTTTTGGGCGGAAATTTTTTTTGTTCCGGATAGCGAAATTCAATCTTCTCCGATTTGATCTTATCTCCTTTTTCATGTTCTGGATTCGGTAATTTATAGATGACCAAATTCTCTCGATGGTTTCTGTTATTGCCAAAATCACCAATGTATAGGTTGCCGTTGCGGTCTTTGGCCAAATCTTCCCAGTCTTTGTTCTTGGCATTTTCAACCTTAAGTTCCCGAATTACCCTTGCAAGGGAGTCAACTTGATAGATTTTATCTTTGTTGCCATTATCTTCTATTACCCAAAAATTGCCATTACCATCTTTATCCAAACCGGAGACCTCATTCAGCCTTGTCGGGAATTTTCCCATAAAATCAAGATTGCCATAGTGCGGCTTTTGCGAACAGGCCTGCAAAAAAACGAATCCAAAAAGTACTACCAGTCTATTCATTAGCATTGTATTTGGATACACTTCATTCTGAAGCAAAATAGTTTGTTGTTTATTTCCAGAACAAAGCATATAAAACCGCCAATATCAACATTAATGTAAATGCACCAATGTTGAAAGTAGGGCTTGTTTTGAACAAGTTTTTGGTAAGGGGAATTCCCTTGGGGTCATCTTTACCTTTATTTTGTCGAAGGCTTACCAAAATAATAATGGCCATTGTCAAAAGCGCAGTATATCCCATTTGGTCTAGAAAGGGGATATCGACAAAGAACGAACTGGTAGACCATCCCTTTGACCCCACTTTAAAGTACATTGCAATCGGAATGGAGCAAAGTGCCCCGGTTATGGCGGCCCTATTGGTGGTTTTCTTCCAAAACAACCCTAACACGAATACCGCTAGGATACCTGGGCTGACCACACCGGTATATTCTTGAATGAATTGAAATGCTTGGTCTATACCTCCAAGCAATGGGGCCATTATACAAGCGATGACCAATGCAATGGCAGCAGAGACCCTTCCCACGTTAACGGTTTGTTTTTCCGAAGAATTTTTATTGATATGCTGTCTGTATATGTCCATGGTGAAAATGGTTGATGTAGAGTTCAACATGGAGGCCAAAGAAGATACAATGGCAGCTGCCAGAGCGGCGAAGGCCAATCCCTTTAGCCCAACGGGTAAAAACTGGAGCAACCAAGGATAGGCTTTATCGGCTTGATCAAGGGATGGCATGTTCATGGTTGCTGCCCCGCCCAAACTGGAAAGAGTTTGAGAATCATTTATCATGACATAGGCCGCGATGCCGGGGATGACCACGATCAATGGAATCACCAATTTAAGGGCAGCAGCCATTAAAATACCCTTTTGGGATTCCCTTAGGGATTTTGCCGCCAGTGTTCTTTGGATAATATATTGGTTAAAGCCCCAATAGTAAAGGTTGGCTACCCAAAGCCCCCCGACCAGAACACCCAATCCTGGCAAATTTTTATACTCTGGGTTTGATTTGTCGAGAATCATGACAAACTTTTCCGGTACCGTATCGTAAACCATTTGCAGACCTTTTACCACACCTTGCCCACCTGAGACGGAATTCAACGCCAAATAAGTGGTGACCAATCCTCCGAGGACCAAAAATATGACCTGGATCACATCGGTCCACGCTACTGCCGAAAGACCTCCATATAAAGAATAGGCAGCAGCAAAGAGGGCGAGCCCCATTACGCCATATATCATCGGGATCCCCATGATGGTCTCCATTGCCAGGGCCCCCAGATAAAGTACCGATGCAAGATTTACGAATACATAAAGGGCAATCCAGAATACGGCAAGTATTGTTTTTAGGTTTGTAGAATATCTTTTTTCAACGAATTCGGGAATGGTATATAGGCCCTTGTCAATAAAAATGGGCAAGAAAAATTTGCCGACTATAATTATGGTCAATGCCGCCATCCATTCATAGGAGGCGATGGCCAAACCCACGGCAAAACCTGAGCCCGACATTCCGATAAACTGTTCTGCGGATATATTCGCAGCGATAAGGGAGGCACCAATGGCCCACCATGGAAGTGACTTACCGGCCAAAAAATAGTCTTCAGCATTTTTTTGGTGTCCCTTTTTGTCCCTTGAGACCCAAAGGCCTACGGTAAGGATCAAAATGGCATAAATAATAAATACCATATAATCCCAGAAACCGAAATTGGCTGTCATTTGGTCTGTTTTAGTTGGTTACACTTTGTGAAGTACAATGTACACGTTTATGGACTGACTTAGACAAAAACCACGTTTTGATATGGGGCCAAAATTCGGTTGCCATTTCTTAACAGGTCGAGAAAAAGACCGATTTTCAAAAAATCAGTCAATTTTGGTTTTCAATTGGGCCACGACGAATTCACCTACTTTTTCACCTTGAGAGACTCCTTGTTCTATGGCCATCATGTAATGAATTCCTCCATAGAGCCGCGATACCGCTGCTTCTTCTGAAGCTTCAATGAATGAATTGAAGCTTCTTACAGGAAGACCATACTCAACTTCTGTGGTATCATCAAAGGTGAAATTATCGCCATAAATGTCGGTCAACGCAATGGCCGCCGCTCTTGAGATCACAGAATGTCCGCTGGTGTATTCTGGAAAGGGAGGTGTCTGCAATAACGGAACCCATTCTTCATCGATGTATTGGTTGATCAATGTTTCTGGCCGCACCACCAGACTTCTCCATTTTTCATCCCAACAGCTGATAAAGGCATCAAAAAGGGCAATTGAAACCCGGGTGTAGGCATTTACGGTTTCCATGAAATTACTGTCGGCTTTCTCAGTGACAATTCTTGTGATGCCGATCCAATGCCCACCAGGGGTAATCTTTTTGGTAGCAAACATGGCGTGCCCCATATGGTGCGAGACATAAGGGTTGCAATCCCAAAAACTGGCGATTTCCTTTTTTTCTTGGTCAAGATTTATGCCCTCTTCATAGACTTCCATTAATTGGGTTTTGAAAT
>JANQOD010000022.1 GCA_028289745.1 Allomuricauda sp.
TATCAATGAGCGCGCGAATTTCGTGATTTTCTAGGGAATTCAAAACTTTTTCAGCATATTTTTCATGTTTCTCGCTGACTGGCAATACAATAGCCTGTATCGGGATCAGCCATAACGGAAAGTTGCCCCCTGTATGTTCGAGCAATAGCGCAACAAAACGTTCCATACTTCCGAACGGGGCACGGTGGATCATTACCGGACGGTGCAGTTCGTTATCACTGCCCTTGTAGGTCAGATCAAAACGTTCGGGCAGGTTGTAATCGACCTGTATGGTGCCCAATTGCCAGTGACGGCCCAAGGCATCTTTTATCATGAAGTCTAACTTGGGCCCATAAAAAGCGGCTTCACCACTTTCAACAACATAGTCAAGTCCCTTTTCATCTGCAGCATCGATAATGGCCTTTTCAGCTCTTTCCCAATGCTCTATGGTACCGATATATTTTTCCGGTTTGTCGATGTCACGAAGGGAAACTTGGGCAGTAAAATCTTCAAACCCTAAAGAACGCAGCACATATAATGATAGGTCGATGACATTTTTGAACTCTTCATTCAACTGATCTGGGGTACAGAAAATATGGGCATCATCTTGGGTAAAGCCCCGTACCCTGGTAAGACCATGTAGTTCACCACTTTGTTCATATCGATAAACCGTGCCGAACTCTGCATAGCGTATGGGTAAATCTTTGTAGCTGAACCGGCTACTATTATAGATTTCACAGTGATGGGGACAATTCATGGGCTTGAGCAAGAACTCTTCGTCTTCTTTTGGGGTGTGGATGGGCTGAAAACTGTCTTCTCCGTATTTTTCATAGTGTCCGGAGGTGACATATAGTTCTTTTTGCCCAATATGGGGGGTCACTACCATTTCATAGCCAGCTTTCTTCTGGGCCTTCTTGAGAAAATCTTCGAGTCGTTCCCTCAAAGCCGCTCCTTTCGGCAACCATAGTGGAAGCCCTTGACCGACTTTTTGTGAAAAAGTGAACAATTCCAGTTCCTTTCCCAATTTTCTATGATCGCGTTTTTTGGCTTCCTCCAACAGTTCGAGATACTCGGTCAACTCTTTTTGTTTTGGGAACGATATACCGTATACCCTGGTCAGCTGCTTGTTGTTCTCATCACCACGCCAGTACGCCCCGGCAACATTCAAGATCTTGATGGCCTTGATGCGCCCCGTATTGGGTATATGCCCACCACGGCACAGGTCTGTAAAAGTGCTATGGTCGCAAAATGTGATATCACCATCTTCAAGGTCTTCGATCAGTTCTACCTTATATTCATTGTTCTGTTCTTGGTAATAATCGAGTGCATCTTTCTTCGAAACCTTGCGCATCATGAAATCATGTTTGCCGCGTGCGATTTCGAGTGCTCTTTTTTCAATTTGCGGAAAGTCTTTTTCAGAAACGGTATGCGCTCCAAAATCAACATCATAGTAGAACCCGTTTTCAATGGCAGGGCCTATGGTCAGTTTGATGCCAGAATAGAGCTCTTCCAAAGCCTGTGCCACCACATGTGAAGTTGAATGCCAAAAGGCTTTTTTCCCTTTGTCGTCATTCCATGTATATAGCGTCAATTTGCCATTTTCGGTCAACGGGGTACAGGTCTCGATAGTTTTATCATTGAAAGTGGCTGAAATTACATTTCGTGCCAAACCTTCACTAATGCTTTGGGCCACTTCAATGGCAGTGGTTCCCTCAGCAACTTTTTTGACCGCTCCGTCGGGCAAAGTAATGTCTATCATATTCGATTCTTTAACAAGGGGCAAAGATACGATCTTGTAATGATGCTTACAATATGGTACTGGGCATTTGTAAATAACGTTTTGTACAGAATTAAAAAGATAAGATGTTGATTTTCAAGTGATAATTTTTTTTTCATTTTTTTTGATGAAATAGTTTTGTTGGGTGAAAAAAAGCTTTCTATATTTGCACCCGCTTTGCCGTTATGGCAGGGTTGTCTCCCTGGATTCTTTCGGGATGTTGGGGGGATTTTTTTGAAGAAAAGTTCATGTACATATTGGGAATAATGACAGCGTAAAGAATAGAGAAGGAACCATTTTGATCGCCGGGTGC
>JANQOD010000040.1 GCA_028289745.1 Allomuricauda sp.
TTCATCGTGTCTTATTTTGGGTGTTTTGCTTTCCAATATTTCTTCTGTTCTTCAGCGTTGGGCGTGTGATAAGGGCGTACAATGCGAAACCCCACAAAAGGGGCATCGGTATGCCACCATTTGCTTTTGGGTATCTGGGGGTCGCGTACTTTCCAATCAGGTGATGAGGGCATTCTTGAAGCACTTCTAAGGTGGTCGGCATGGTCTTTCCATGATCCACCACGAACTGCACGAGGATACGTCTTTGTAGGTCGAGCCCAAGGATTTTTTGTTTTTTGCCCGCTGTAGTCAAGGTATTGGTCCAGCGTCCATTCTGCAACATTGCCGTGCATATCGTACAATCCCCATTGATTTGGGTTTTTCGACCCCACTTCGTGGTATTTTCCATCACTGTTACCATCATACCAAGCGTAGTTGCCAATATTTGATGCCTCTCCATCGAACGAATAAGCGGTCTGGGTACCCGCCCTGGCGGCATACTCCCATTCTGCTTCCGTTGGAAGCCTATAAAAATTTCCGGTCAGGGCAGACAACCATTCACAGAATTTCAGGGCGGCGTATTGGGTCATACAAATTGCTGGGTAGCCCTCGGTTCCCATGCCGAAACTCATGTCTATATACGGAGTCGTGGCCCCGGCAATGGCATCAATGTTCAACGAGACTTCATGGCCTTTGGGCCTATCAATGGATTTCTTGTCCAGTTCGCGGGCCATAAAAAGTTTGTAAAGATCCCAAGTGGTCTCATGCGAGGCCATCCAAAAGGGATCAACGTCAACTTTTCTGACAGGGCCCTCATCATCACGCCTTCCTTTTTCCGTTTTGGGGCTTCCCATTAAAAAACCGCCACTGGGTATAGGTACCATGTCAATGGTCAATGCACTGCCCGGAATGGATTCGCCATACGCTTCAAAAGGCCTATTTTGCGCAAAGCAAAAAAATGGCAGGCAAATAAAGGCTGCCAGTAAAAGCATGGACTTCATTATTGAAAATTGATTTTTTTGAAATCTAAAGATATTGTTTTGCGTTTAATCTTATATACAGTTGGCCCATTCTATGGGCAATGATGCAAGACCATTACATGATTTTACGCAAACTTAACGCAACTTTGACATGGAAGAGCCATCTTAAGTTCATAATTACTATCCAATAAAAAACAAAGCTGTTATGAAAAGAAATGTGTTTTTAACCTTATTTGTTGCCGCGATCGCGTTGCTGTCGTGTGAAGATGACGAGAATGGGCCTTTTGAAGATTATCTTGTGGCGCGCCCCCTGACGATTTCAAAAACCGAGTTTAGGGAAAACAGTGTAACGGTGGTCGACCCGCTTCCCATAAATGAATCGGGCAAAATGTACGCGTACAAAGATTACATCTTTGTGAATGATAAGTATAAAGGGGTACATGTAATAGACAATAGCAATCCTGAAAATCCACAAAAAGTCTCGTTCATTAAAATTGCGGGCAATGTCGATATTTCGATAAAGGACGATTATCTATATGCCGATAGCCTTACCGATTTGGTAGTTCTAGACATTTCAGATGTGAACAATGTGACCATTGTCGATTGGTTGGAAGGTGTTCTGGGTGATGGTGGGTTCTGGCTTGCTGCAGAATTCCAAAACATTGCGTGGCCACAGGCCGACATTTATGACTATGATGGAATCGATTTTGATGAAGATGTTATCGTGGGTTGGGAGGTCAAGACCGAAAGAAGACCCGTTCAAGATGTGCGAACCGATATTTTCTTTGATGGGGCATTGACCAATGAATCAAGTGGTGATAATACTACCGGCCAAGGCGGTTCTTTAGCGCGTTTTAAAATTGTGGATGAATATCTATATGTGGTCGACAGCCATAATCTGAATGTCTTTAATATTGCCGATCTAGAAAGCCCGGAAGTATTGGACGATGTTTTTGTCGGCTTCGATATCGAGACCATCTTCAACCGGGGCGAACATCTATTTTTGGGCAGTATGCGCGGTATGTACATTTATGATATATCCTCTCCGGCCACACCAACTCCGGTTTCAGAATTTGAGCATGGTACGGCCTGCGATCCCGTAGTGGTCGATGGCGACTATGCCTATGTCACCCTGAGGGGGGGCAATTTTTGCGGAGCAACCGAGAGCGGACTTTATATTGTCGATATCTCTACGATCGAAAAACCTGAACTTGAGGTCATTTATCCAATGGATGAACCATATGGTCTGGGCATCAAAGACGACAAGCTCTTTATCTGTGATGGTTCTTCAGGTTTGAAAGTATACGACAAATCGCAGGCACCCAATATCGAACAGTTGAACCATTTTGAAGATATCGTGACCTTCGATGTGATTCCACTTGAAGAACAATTGCTCATGGTAGGTGATGGCATACTCTATCAATATGAATACCTCGATAGCGACATACGCCTGATAAGTACCTTAAGCCTGAATTGATGGCAAAGCATTTTTTGCTGGTGGGTACTTTGATCTGTTTTTTTGTTTCCTGTTCCGACGATGATCCTGAAAATCGATGTGGCTTGGAACCCGAGGTAGGAGATTGTGACGCAGCGATCCCAAAATACTATTTTGATAAGGAAGAACAAGAATGTAAAGAGTTCATTTGGGGAGGATGTGGAGGTGTGGTACCTTTTGATACGATGGAAGAATGTTTGGATTGTTTAAGTAATGAATGAGTTGTTTGAAACCATTTCAGACAATAACCTTCTACAATGCCCCGTTTTTATGGGGCATTTTTAATACCACCATATTGCTGAAAAACAGCGAATAAAAAAATTCACATACTTTTGTGATCGCAAAACCTATTTCATGCCAAAGAATCTAGTAATCGTTGAGTCTCCTGCCAAAGCGAAGACCATTGAACGTTTTTTAGGGAATGACTTTCAAGTTGAATCGAGCTTCGGCCATATTGCCGATCTGCCTCCGAATGAATTGGGTGTAGACGTCGAAAACGGTTTTAAACCCAAATACATTGTTGACAAAGAAAAGAAGGCACTGGTCAAAAAATTAAAGGAGTTGGCAAAAAAAGCCGACACTATTTGGTTGGCCAGTGATGAAGATCGTGAGGGTGAGGCGATATCGTGGCACTTGGCAGAGACCCTGGGGCTTGATAAAGACAAGACCAAAAGAATTGTTTTCAACTCGATTACCAAATCAGCGATCCAAAAGGCGATCGAAAATCCGCGGGAGATCAATTATGATTTGGTGAACGCACAACAGGCCCGAAGGGTGCTTGACCGTTTGGTGGGGTATGAGCTGTCGCCTGTGCTATGGAAAAAGATAAAACCTGGCCTCTCGGCAGGTCGCGTGCAATCGGTGGCGGTACGTTTGATTGTCGAGCGCGAGCGTGAGATAGAAAAGTTCAGTGCAGAAGCCGCTTTTAAGATTCGCGCCGAATTCAGAACTGAAGGGGGCAATGTCTTTCAGGCAAAAATGGGCAAGGCGTTTGCTTCGAAAGAAGAAGCCGAAAGATTTCTCAAACAGAATATAGGGGCTACTTTTTCAGTTTCAAATCTTGACAAAAAGCCGGCCAAAAAATCACCGGCAGCTCCCTTTACCACTTCGACCCTACAACAAGAGGCCTCAAGAAAACTATATTTTTCCGTGGCCCGAACAATGCAAGTGGCACAACGTCTGTATGAAGCAGGTCTTATCACCTATATGCGTACCGATAGCGTCAACTTATCGAATGAGGCTTTACAAGCGGCCAAACAGGCCATTGTTGAAAACTATGGCGAAAGATATAGCCAAACAAGAAATTATAAGGGCAAGTCAAAAGGGGCCCAAGAAGCCCACGAGGCCATTCGACCTACCGATATGAAGCTTCAGAGCCCTTCATTGGAGCGTGACCAGGCAAAGCTGTACGAATTGATCTGGAAACGTACCCTTGCTTCGCAGATGAGTGATGCCGAGCTCGAACGTACCCTGGTCAAGATTGCCGCCAATACGCACAGTGAAGATTTTACCGCCAATGGCGAGGTGGTCAAGTTCGATGGCTTTTTGAAAGTCTATCTTGAGGGCATGGATGAAGAAGACATGTCAGAAGAGCAAGAGGGCATGCTTCCGGTAATGAAAATAGCCGACCCTTTATACCTTGGGCACATATCCGCCACAGAAAGATTTACCAGACCACCTTACCGTTACACCGAGGCCTCCTTGGTCAAGAGGCTTGAAGAGTTGGGTATTGGGCGACCCTCTACGTATGCGCCTACGATTTCCACTATTCAGAATCGGGGCTATGTAGAGAAGGGTACGGTCGAAGGCATTGAGCGACCCTATCTGCAATTGATTTTGAAGGCTGAAAAAATCGATGAAAAGCAATTGTCGGAAACGGTCGGATCAGATAAGGGCAAATTGGTGCCCACCGATATCGGTATCATCGTAAATGATTTTTTGGTAAACCATTTTTCGAATATTCTCGATTATAATTTCACGGCCAAGGTCGAGGAAGATTTTGATGAGATCGCTACTGGTGAGGAAGACTGGAAACAAATGATGAAGCAGTTCTACAAAGACTTTCACCCCAATGTAGAAGAAGTTGAAGAGAATGCCGAACGCGCCAGTGGCGAACGTGTCTTGGGCAAAGATCCGAAGACGGGTAGACAGGTGGCCGCACGTTTAGGACGTTTTGGCCCCATGGTACAGATCGGTACCGCCGAAGAAGAAGAAAAACCATTGTTCGCAAGTTTACTGCCCGAACAATCAATCAACACCATCACTTTTGAAGAAGCGATGGATCTTTTTAAACTGCCGAGAAAATTAGGACGGTACAAAGCCGAAGAGATAGAGGCCAATGTGGGTCGTTATGGTCCCTATGTAAGGTTCGGAAAAAAGTTTATCTCCTTGGATAAGGGCGAAAGTGTCTTTGATGTAGACCTTGAACGTGCCATTGAATTGATCAAGGAAAAAGAGGCTGCCGATGCACCGATAGCCAACTATCAAGGTAAAGAAGTAACCAAAGGCAAAGGTCGTTTTGGGCCATATATTAAGTGGGACGGCATGTTCATCAATGTCAACAGAAAATATGATTTTGACAGTCTTTCTGAACAAGATATTGCCGAGTTGATCGAAGACAAAAAAAGAAAGGAGGCAGAAAAGCTGGTGCAAGAATGGCCAAATGAGGGTATTCGTATCGAAAAGGCCCGTTGGGGCAGACACAATATCTTTAAGGGCAGAATCAGGGTAGAACTGTCAAAAGATGTCGATGCCTCAAAAATTTCACTTGAAGAGGCAAAGGAACTGTTGAATAAGAAAACACCGAAGAAATCAAGAACAAAAACTAAGGCTAAGAAATAATATGGCATTCGATTTTTTGGTCCCTGTCAAGGATAAGGTCTTGGCATTTTCCGAATTTTTACCTCCCCAGGCGTTGGGGAAAAATATCCATAAACATACCAAACAAGACGGGCTTCCCGTCTTTGCCAATGCAACGGTGGCGATTGTGGGGGTACTTGAATCACGCAATGCTTTTGAGAAGAAGCCAGAGAAGATGGATATTGATGCCATCAGAATACAATTGTACCGTCTGATGATGGGCAACTGGAACGCTACCATACTTGATCTGGGCGATATTGAAGAAGGTGAAACCGTAGAAGATACCTATTTTGTGGTCAAAGAGGTAGTGGCCGGCCTGTTGGAAGAAAACATTATGCCTATTATAATAGGTGCTACCCAAGACATCACTTTTGCCACGTATAGGGCTTTCGACAAGATTGTCAATATGATCAATATGGTCTCTATTGACAGTCGTTTTGATTTTGGGGAAGATGATGAGCTGATTTCCTCTCATTCGTATATGAGCAACATCATCACAGACAAGCCCAATAACCTCTATAATTTTTCCAATATCGGCTACCAGAGCTATTTCAATGCCCAAGAAGAAGTTGACCTTATGGAGCGGCTGTTCTTCGATGCTTACCGCTTAGGCGATATAGCGTCAGATATTTCTTTGGCCGAACCGGTTTTGCGAAATGCCCATTTGGTCAGCCTTGTTGTAAGGGCGATCAGGGCAAGTGAGATGGGGTTATCCGCAAATTTTTCTCCCAACGGCTTCACGGGCAGGGAAATATGTGCCTTGGCCAGATACGCGGGTATCAGTGATAAAGTATCTGTTTTTGGCATTTATGAAGTTGAGAATTCTTTGCTTTCCTTTCAATTGGTCGCCCAGATCATTTGGTATTTTATCGAGGGTCTCAGCTTTAGAACCATTGAGCGGCCAAGCTCTAAAAATGAAGACTTCACCAAGTTTACCGTTCCTACCGATACCGATGAGCTCATCTTTTATAAAAGCCATGTAAGCGAAAGATGGTGGGTAGAGGTGCCATCGATACTTCCCGAGCATACTAAAACAAATTCCGTTGCGTTATTACCTTGCACCGAACAGGACTATCTGGATGCTTGCAACCAACAAATTCCTGAAAGGTGGCTGAAGGCCTATAAAAAAAGCCTCGGCTAGAAAAAAAGTTTTTAACAAAGTATATAGGCCATTCACAATAAATTATTCAAAATCAAGTTATGTGAATAGTGAAATTGTGTAGTACAGTTTGTGATTCAAATCGAAATAATTTAACCTAAAGTATGAGAAAGCTATTGTTACCGTCTTTGGCCCTTGTTTTTTTACTTGCCAGTTGTGGGTCGAAATCAAGATCAAAGGGTGAACTAGTGGGTGTAAAGGGGAAGAAATGGCACCCTGAGAAACCCTACGGAATGGAGTTGATTCCGAGGGGCGCATTTGTTATGGGCAAGGCCGATGAAGATCAGGCGAAAGTATTGAACGCACCCACACGTACCGTTACGGTTCGTTCGTTCTATATGGACGATACCGAGATTACCAATAGTGAATACCGACAGTTCGTTGAATGGGTGAAAGATTCCATTACAAGAACCAAATTGGCCATATTGGCAGATGAACTGGGCTTGGGCCCAGAAGATGAAGGTATTGGTGAATATGCTTTTAAAGATACCGATACCACCGATCTTTCGGTTTATGAAAAATATAGACTTGACAATTATGCCGGTCTTGGTGAGAC
>JANQOD010000052.1 GCA_028289745.1 Allomuricauda sp.
AAACTATGGTTGTAAAAACCACCACCATTGTTGCGTATGCCCGTGGGCAATTCATCCATAGTCAGTATTTCTTCAATGGTCTTACCTGTAACATTGGCTTCTTTTAATGCAGCATTTAATTTGTTGGTGTACCCCTGATGGTGCTTAGAGTGGTGAATTTCCATGGTCATTGCGTCTATGGTGTCGGGGAAAGCATTGTAACCATAGGGGATTTCAGGTAAAGCAAATGTTGTAGCGGTACTGGCAACGGTGGTTTCCATTTTTTCTTCTTTTTTGGGTTCACCTTTACATGAAGAGAATACAATTGTGGGAGCCACTGTCATGCCAGTAGTAGCCACTAGGGTGTTTTTTAAAAATTTGCGCTTATCCATAGTGATATTTTTGGGTTTGGCCTAAGATACTCATAAATCAAGGGCTAGTCAAACTAAAATGGCCTCAACAAATCACGATTATCGCGAATGCCCCGTTTGAGGTTTTCACAGAGCACCAATGATTTATCTATGCGCGTCTGGGAGTTTTTGTAACGGCCAATTGCATAGATAATGCCTCTTTGTTTGCCTTTGGTGAACGATTCAAAAATTTGAAAGGCATCATGATCGCTTTTCAGAACGGCTTCCAATTCTTCGGGCACTTCTACACCGTATTTCGAGCTGTCTTCAAAAAGTTGTAGTTGAAAATAGTCATTCTGAAAGATACCTAGGGCCTTTTGGTTGTTCTTGCTGAACATGATGACATAATTGCCTTGGTATTTGTTCAATGCAGCATGGAACGCCAAAGACTTTCCTTCAAAAGTGGCCATTACCTTCACCCTTTTGTGCCCTTTATCGATAAAAGTTTCTGCGATCTGCTCGGGTATGATCAGACTGTGCATTCCACTGACTGTGACTTCAAAAACCGCACTTTCCATACTCAGATTTCAGTCATGCTGTTCGACCAGGGTGTTGATTATCTGGGTCTCGCTGTGCAAGGTTTTGTGTACGGGGCACTTGTCTGCTATCTGCATGATGCGCTGTTTTTGTTTGTCATCTAGATCACCTGTCAACTTGATCTCACGTTCGAAGGTGTCGATTTTGGCACCATCGGCCTCACAATTCCCACAGTCTTGCGCATGGTCCCTACTGTACGAAGTATGCACTTCAACATTTTCGACGGGCCAATCTTTGCGCTTGGCATACATTTGTATGGTCATGGCCGTGCAGGCCGACAAGCCTGCCGAAACCAGTTCGTAAGGTGAAGGACCAAAGTCATTTCCACCATATGAAATGGGTTCATCGGCCAACATATAATGGTTTCCTACTTTCATTTGTGTGGTGAAGCCATCAGCAGCATCGAGACTGGCGGCCACCTGATGTTTTGTTTTTAGGTTGGCATCTACTTTTTCCTGTATGTCTAGATACCTCTTTGCCCAACCAGAAATGACCTCCCCCACATAGATGGAATCTTTTTTGTCGAAAAGCAAGTGATCGGCACCATCAAGTGACACAAAACTTTTGGGGTGGTGGGCGGCATGATAGATTTGCTCGGCGTTTTTGATACCCACTGTATCGTCTTGCGGTGAGTGCATGATCAGCAGGGGTTTTCGAAGGGCCTTTGCGGTTTCAGGCAATGACTTGGTTTCCAAATCTTCCAAAAATTGTTTTTTGATGGTGAAATCGCGACCACTGAGATTAATGGTGGCCTTGCCGGTTTCGTTGATTTCGTCAATGCCACTTTTCAATAAGTGTTTGACATGTATGGGGTTTGAGGGCGCCCCAATCGTGGCGATTGCCTTTGCTGAATTGATTTCAGCGGCTGCGAAAATGACCGCGGCTCCGCCCAATGAATGCCCGATCAAAAGGGTGGGGGCCTTGTAATTTTCTTTCAAAAAATCAGCAGCGGCCACCAGATCGGCTACATTTCCAGAGAAATTGGTGTCGGCAAAATCACCCTCGCTTTCTCCCAACCCTGTGAAATCAAAGCGCAACACGCCAAACCCATTCGAAGTCAAGGCACGGCTGATGTTCTTTACCGCAATCAGGTTCTTGTTGCACGTAAAGCAATGGGCGAACAATGCAAAGTTGTGTGGATGTCGATCAACGGGCAATTCAAGTCGGCCTACCAATTTTTGACCTTCTGTATTGTGAAATTCTACTTTTAAGGCATTCATTTCTATTGGGTTAATGGTTTAAGGCAAAGGATAATAGGTGGATCGATCCGTTGACCTTTTACCCATCATCCTTTACCTTTTTCTTAAAGATACCCCTTAGGTCGGGATTATAGAAGAACCCTATCTGCAAGCGGTCAAAATTTCTATTGTTGAAATGATTCTTTAAAAAACCGATTTGTACATTACTGTTCTCTGTGATGTGCACTCCGCCAGCAATGTACAATCGGTTCTGGTCAAAAATAGTGTCTTGCAGATTGATGAAGACCTCATCATAGAAATTGACAAAAAAAGTATTTGTCAACGGAAGCATGACCTGTAATCGATATCTGGCCCGATGTTCTGTATTTCGTTCAAAAAAAGGACTGTTCTCGTTTTCGATGGTGATAAATCGCTGCTCTAATCGATAGCGATGTTCAAACAACAGTTCCCAAACTTTGTTGGTGATGATGAACTGTTGAAAAATTCGATGTTCAGTAATGTCGTTCACCAAAATTTCATCACTTTCAAAAGTGGGGTCGGTGTCGATGAAAGCATAACCTCCCGTCACTATGGCATTGGAATTGATGTGGTAATTTAACCCGGTTCGCAACAACAATTGATTAAAGCTATCGGTAGTCTCATAGAATCGAAATTGGGCTTCGGTATGAATGCTGAATCTTTCAGAAATCCTGTTCATGCCGAAATACATATACCATGCCCCCAACTCATCTTCACCAGTGTTTTGGGCCGATATAAGCGTGGAAAGCAGTAATGTCAGAACAAAGAATACTCGATTCATACAAAAATTCAAATCTTTACGGTCTGGTAAGAGTATCGATTACTGTTGGGTTTCCATTTCTATAGGTTTTCCATCTTCTATCGGGGTTCCCTCATCACCCTTTAAGTAAATGTTCAAAAATTCCAAAATCTTGCTGTATGCCTTTATTTGGTTCTCCTTTTTTACAAAGCCATGTCCTTCATCCTCAAACAGGACATATTCAACGGGCACTCCATTTTTGCGCACCCCAGCAACAATTTCATCTGATTCTACCTGCAAAACCCTTGGGTCTTTTGCTCCCTGTAGTACGATTAAAGGTTTGGTCACTTTATCGGTATGGAACAACGGTGAAATGGCCTTTAACCTAACGGAATCAGCACTATTGGGATCGCCCAATTCTTTGTACAGGGCATCTTTGAACGATTCCCACCATGGGGGAATGCTGCGTAGGGTACGGATCCAATTGGTCACCCCAAAGATGTTTACACCTACATCAAATTCTTCGGGGGCATATGTCAAGGCGGCCATGGTCATATAGCCACCGTAAGAGCCGCCGATGATCCCAATTTTTTCACCATCTATTTCAGCTTGTTCGGCAAGCCAGTTCTTTCCCTCCACACAATCTTTCAAATCTTTATCGCCATGGTTGAGATCATCCATTTGGTAAAAGGTTTTGCCATAACCACTGCTTCCCCTGTTGTTTACGGCCAAGATGGCGTACCCATGGTTGACCATATATTGAATCAATGAACTGAAATTTTGACGTGATTGCCCACCAGGGCCACCATGAACCCATACCAATGCCGGAACGGGATTTTCTTTTGACGCCTGATGCGGCCTGTAGTAAATCGCAGGGATCTCAAGGCCATCAAACGATTTATAGCGCACTACCTCTGCGGTGACCAAATGCTCGCCTTCGATTTCATCGTTGAGCACATCGGTCAGCTGGATCTGCTCTTTGGTCACAAGATCATAGACAAAAAGGTTTGAAGGGGTGTGGGAGCCTCCTGCGTAAAAACGCATCAATTTTTCGCTTTCAGAAAAGCCGACATTCGTGATATCCATATTTTCAAAAGAGGGCAATTCTATGTTTTCTCCACTCGCCATATCCTTGACTTCGATTACATTTTTTGCATCTTCGTTGATGTAGGTGACTTGGTAGGTGCCGTTTTCGGTGAAATAGGATCCCACAATATCCCAATCACGTTCCATGACTTTTTCACGGGTGCCCTCGGCGATACTGTACTTCATCAAATATGAAAATTCGGCACCATCATCAGTGGTGTAGTAGAGTGATTCTCCCTCAGGCGAAAAATCTTCTCCACTATTGGCGCTTTGGTTCTCGTTGATTTTTACCAGCGAGCTATCCTCGAAATTATATAAAAACAAATCGCTGTCATTGGTATTGATCGGTTTGCCAAGAACCAAATATTTTTTATCATCTGAAATGGCCTGCATGTTGTAGCCGTCATCATTTTGATAGATCAGCTTCGGACTAAAGGTTGCGATATCCATTTCATAAAGGTCCATAAAACGACTGTCGCGCTTATTTGAGCCATAGAAGAATGACTTGTCATCTTTCGTCCATCTATAGAACAATGAACGCGCCCCTTCATCAGGAGTAAGATTGGTTTGGGCACCGGTAGTGTCCCGTAGATAGATCTGATAGATTTCATCCCCGTTATTATCCATTCTAAACAACATACGTGCATCATCAGGAAAATATGAGATGCCAAATACCGATGAACTGTCAGATTGGGTAACCGGCATCATTTCACCTCCTGAAGTAGGTACGGTGTACATGTTATATATGCCCGAGCGGTTGCTTGAGACCAATAGATTGGAATTATCTGGTGAAAAACTGCCGCCGAAAACGCTTTCATTGTCCATCATTTGCTCAATGGTATAGGTTTTCAAGGTTTCAGCGATTGACGGTTTTTTGGGTTCTTGCTTACAGCTCCAAATCAAGGAAATACAAATTAGAAGGGATAATTTTTTCATGTGTTACTTTTTTAATCGATCGAAAAGGTTTTGGTCTCTTTGAAAGGCGAAAGCTCAAGCCCTTCAATCTGGGTTCTATAGGGTTTCCATTTCTCACTGAAAAAGGAATTGGTCTTTTGCAATGCATTGTTCAAGTCTGTTTCCGCAAAACGGATAAGCCTTTTTTCGGTTTCAGTGATTCCGTCTTTTCGAGTCGCTACGTAAAAACGCGCCGTGTTCAAACGCTGCATCACTGTTATCTCAGGACTTCGGGTAATGCCCTGTCTTTTGTCTTCCTTACCTAGATAAAGTGCGATCACCGAATCTATTTGCTTTACAATGTCTTTTGATGCTTTGATTTGGACTTTGTATTTGCCCTTATCCAAATCTTTCATCTCTTTTTCGTATTTCTTGGCCAAGTCTTTGTTTTCAACTAGCTGTTTGACCGCATCAGCGGCCGTCTGCACATGCTGCTGAAGCTTTTTGCCCGTTTCATATACTTCATTGATCGTAGCCGTTGAAACATTCAAGCGTGGATCAGGCTCAACGATTATAGAAGTACTGTCTTTTACCTCTCCAAAATTTACAACCACTTTATAGGTGCCGGGCCTGACATCGATACCGCCCCGTTCACGTTTTTCCTTACTGATTTTGCGAGCGGGTCTGTCGGGTCCTTTCTCATCCATGCCCCAGTAGATTCTATGAAAGCCTGCCTTTTCAGGGGTCTTGTATTTTAAGGTGCGTATGAGCCTATTCCCGTCATAGAAATCAAATTGGATGGAATCTTTTTTCTGTACTCCGGTCAATTCTTTTTTTCCATTATCTTTTTCTTCTTCTTCTGAACTTTGGTCTTTTGTCTCTGCTTTTTCCTCTTTTTTATCCTCTTTCTTCATATCCTTTTTTCCCTCTTTGAGATAATAGGTAATCATAGCCCCCGGTTTTCGGTTTTCACCATTGTAAAGGGCATCTCCACCAAACCGGCTTCCAGTGGCTTGTTGGAAAGCCGCTTGGTAAGCTGTCGGACTTTCAAAAAGGCTGACCTCTTTGTTTAAAATATCTTGACGACTGTTGGGGTTTGCCAAAGCACGCAGTGGACGAATATCGTCCAACACCCAGGCTGCACGACCAAAGGTGCCAATGACCAAATCTTGTTCTCGGGGATGTATCACCAGATCTTTGGTTGAAACCGTGGGGTAGCCTTCCGTCCATTTTTGCCATTTGTTTCCGGCATCAAACGAGATGTAAAGGCCATCATCGGTACCGAGGAAAACCAAATTTGGATTTTCTGGATCTTCAATAATCGATAAGGTATAGCTCTGAACATCATTTTCATCTACAATTCTTGTCCAAGTCTTACCATAATCCTTGGTGCGGTAGGCATAAGGTGTGTAATTGAACCTTCTGTAATCGTTGGCCAGCAAGAGTGCCTCACCTTTGTTGTTCTGTGAAGCTTTGATCTGGGGGATCCAGCTTCCTTTTGGCAACCCTTTGATATTGGCGGTTACTTCGGTCCAGGTGGCCCCTCCATTTTGAGTATAGTGCACCCGACCGTCATCGGTTCCGACCCATAGCATATCTTTTTCCACGGCAGAGGGTTCGATCACCAAAATGGTGCAGTGGTTTTCAGCCCCAGTGGCATCCATCGTCAGCCCCCCACTTTCACTTTGTTTTTGTTTTTCGGGGTCATTGGTGGTCAGATCTGTTGAGATGACTTCCCATGTTTGGCCCTTATTTGTTGATTTATGTACAAACTGACTGCCAAAATATATGGTCGAATTATCAAAAGGGTCTTGCCCGATACCGGCATTCCAGTTGAAGCGGAGCTTGGTATCAAAGTCGGGTGGTGTGGGTCGAACGGTATAATTGTTTCCCGTTTTCCAATCGTATCGTCTTACAAATCCTTGCTGGCTCATGGCATACCCAAATTGGCTGTCATCTTTATCGGGCACCACATCAAAGCCATCACCAAAAGCAATTTCTTGCCAATAACTGTTTCTGATACCCTGGGCGCGCCAAACGTAGGCCGGACCACGCCATGAACCGTTATCTTGCATGCCCCCATACACATTGTAGGGAAATTCATTATCGGTACTGATATGGTAAAATTGGGGTACGGGCAAATTACCGATGAAACGCCAAGTCTTGCCGCCATCTTTGGTGATGTTCATGCCGCCATCGTTACCATCGATCATAAATTGTCCGTTCCCAGGATGAATCCACCATGCGTGATGGTCTGGATGCACGCCGTTGTCGGCATTATAGGCGGGCATCAATTGTTTGAAGTTTTTACCCCCATCTTCAGAAACATTGACATAAGTGAAAATTGAGAACACCCGATTTTCATTCTCGGGATCTACATAGATTTCAGAATAGTAAAAAGGGCGATTGCCAATGTCGTTCTTGTCGTTCACCTTTTTCCATTTGAAACCCCCGTCTTCTGATTTGTACAGCGCATTTTTTTTGGCCTCGATCAAGGCATAGACGATATTGGGTTTGTTTTTGGCCACGGCAATACCGATGCGACCCAGTTCGCCTTTGGGCAGCCCGTCTTCGTCTGTTAGTTTCTTCCAATTTTTTCCACCATCATGGGTCATGTAGAGCCCACTGCCCTCACCGCCTGATTTGAAAAACCACGGGTCACGTTTGTGTTCCCACAGTGCCGCGAATAATTTATTCGGATTACCAGGGTCCATCACCAAATCGGCCACTCCGGTTTTGTTGTTTGCAAAAAGTATTTTCTGCCAGGTCTTACCGCCATCGGTGGTTTTGAACACACCACGCTCTGGGTGTTCGCCCCAAGGGGAACCAATGGCACCGACATACACCACATCAGGATTCATCGGGTCGATGATGACCCTATGGATATGACGCGTTTTTTCTAACCCCATGCTTTTCCAGGTTTTGCCGGCATCCAACGATTTGTAGACCCCATACCCACCATTTAGACTGTTACGTGGATTGCCTTCACCGGTGCCCACCCAGATCACAGAAGGGTTTGATTGTTGTATGGCCACCGCACCGATAGACCCGGTAACCTCTTTATCGAAAATGGGTTCCCATTTAATGCCGCCTGAAGTAGATTTCCAAAGGCCTCCAGAGGCGGTGCCCACATACATTACATCAGGGTTTGATAAGACCACATCAATAGCGGTGACACGACCGCTCATACCGGCCGGGCCTATATTTCGTGGTTTCATGTCTTGAACCAAGTCCATTGAAAATTGTTGTGCAAAAAGGGGTGTGGTAACCAGAAGCACCACCAACGGGAGTATTTTTTTCATCATTTTTTTTGGATAGTCAATTAGCCGACCAAAGATAGCGAAAAGGGGTCGGCAATTTCTTAAAGGCTTGTTAAGAGTAGGTGCCAAAATGCGGGATTGGCTCTTGTAACAAAACCAACGGAGCAACGTCTTATCATTTCAGAAACCATAAATGCCAATCATCATGAAACTTTCACGAAATCTCCGCTTTTTGATAACCTTTAGTGTGACTCTTTTGGTCTGGGGCCATATTCTATGGGATCATTTTCATGGCGGTATCCCTACCCATTACTTGTTGCACGATAAAGACATGCCCGGCATACCCAACTGGTGGGGCGGCATCGTGTTGCCCTTTTTTACTTGGTTGCTACTATATCGCATTCAAAAGCGGGTCAATGCCCCAGACCCAAAGGATACCCTGCCCCTGGTCGTGTATCGATTTTTGGCCGCTTTGGCGGCAGCGCTTTTGATCGCCGTATTGTTTGTGACCGGTATCGATCTGATCGATTATATCATGTTGGGCATCTTGGCGTTGGCCTTTATCTTTCCCCTGTACAAATCTGAGTATCTGCTGGGCTGGGTGTTGGGCAGTGCCTTTACTTTTGGGGCCATACTCCCCATTGGGTTTGGCAGCATTCTTTGCCTGCTCTTTTTTATCCTTTATAGCGGCACAAGGGCCTTGATCAAGGTTTTTGGCCCAAAAAGAAGTTAAGCCTGCCCGTATGAAATCGTTCCGGTCTGCCCGTAAGAGTCCATCTAGATTTGTGTACATTTGGTGCCCATGCCCAATCACAAA
The DNA here is from genome assembly GCA_028289745.1 of Allomuricauda sp. Classification (GTDB taxonomy): domain Bacteria; phylum Bacteroidota; class Bacteroidia; order Flavobacteriales; family Flavobacteriaceae; genus Flagellimonas_A. The sequence continues at coordinate 8,940 of JANQOD010000052.1, forward strand.
GACCCAACAAAGAAAACACACGCCCCTTGGTACTATTTGCTGCTACTGATCTTGGCCGGTGAGGCGGTGTTCATTCTTCCGTTTGTTTTGCCCAGGGTATTTAGGCCGACCGTTTTGGATGTTTTTGATTTGGACAACACCGAACTCGGACTCTGTTTTTCAGTGTATGGGATCGTAGCGTTGGCCTCGTATCTTTTTGGGGGGCCATTGGCAGACAAATACCCACCTAGAAAATTGATGGCAGTGGCGCTTTGGATGACTGCTTTGGGCGGGTTGCTCTTTGCGACCTATCCCACTTTTAGAACGCTTCAAATGCTGTATGGCTACTGGGGCTTTACCACGATTTTCCTTTTCTGGGCGCCTATGATCAAAGCGACCCGTGTCTGGGGAGGTGATACTTCGCAAGGTAAGGCCTTTGGTTTTTTAGATGGTGGCCGTGGATTGACAGGAGCCCTTTTTGGAGCCTTGGGCGTGCTCATTTTTTCAATCTTCCTCACCGGGCGGTTTGAACTGGCACCCCTTGCAGAGCGCAAAGAGGCCTTTACCTATGTCATCTACATAGCTGCAACCATCATCAGTGTCATTGGTGTTTTGGTCTGGTTCTTCATGAAATCAAGGATTGGGGAACAAGAAATAATATTGCCTAAAATTTCTGCACAAGAAATTGGTCAAGTGTTGAAACTACCATCGGTTTGGCTATTGATGGTCATTATTCTCTGTGCCTATGTGGGTTATAAGATAACCGATGTGTTTTCACTCTATGCCAAAGAGGTCATGTTGTATGATGAGGTACAATCGGCAAAGGTGGGCACCTTTCTATTGTTCATTCGACCGGTGGTTGGTGCTTTGATCGGATTCATAGCCGATAGGTCTAAAATCACTTTTTGGTTATTGGTCAGTTTTTTCATTGCCTTTGCCGGGTCTTTGTTGTTTGCCTCAGGAATCATAGCACCCAATACATGGCTGTTGTTCTTTTTGTCGGTATTGATCGTTGCTATCGGCGTGTATGCTGCCCGGGCCCTATATTTTGCCGTAATGCGCCAAGGAAGAATACCCTTGGCACTCACAGGTACTGCGGTAGGTCTGATATCTATCATAGGGTATACCCCTGATATCTTTGCGGGCCCGGCCTATGGTTATCTTTTAGATGCCAGCCCTGGCGAAGTAGGGCACCAACATGTCTTTATCATGCTTGCGGTTTTCTCTTTTGTAGGCGGAGTAGCGGCCTTGGCCTATCATCGATTGTATAAAAACTAAGGTAATTGTACAGAAATCACACAAGGTTTTGTTCTTATGGTCTGTGTTCTAAGAAGCTTCACAGATGGTTTTGATCTTATTCAATGCTTTGGGCCAAGTTTGATTGAAATAGGCTTCCCATTCTGTGGTCGTATCCATGGCCACTTTGAGCAGGGTACCATTTTCAGTGGGAAGATAAGTGTACTCTTCCAACATTCCTGCAAAGGCCTCGATTTTCTCTCCCTCCGTGATTTCCTTACCATCTTCAAGGGAGCCATAATGCTCAATACTTACGAACTCATTGGGCAGGTTTTCCTTGATTCGGCTTACCATGCCACAGACATTGCCCTTTTCATCATCTGATAGAAATATGATTTTGGAGCCTTTATCCCAACTTCCCTTATATCGGGAAGTCGGACTGAATTCAGCGGTCCATTGTTTGAAGGTTTCTTCATTGAGCATTATGTCATACACTTTTTTGGCCGGGGCATTGATGCTGGTTTCAAAATGCAATGTTTTCATTTACCGTGTATTTCTTGATTTAATTCCTTGTGCACACAAGGTAATGATTTCTTGAATTCGCTTATGTCTTGTTTCCTCACGTTTGGCATGGTTCAACCAATATAGATAGCTCTTCCGTTGTCCACGTGTGAAACTTTGAAAGTTATTCCAGGCTTTTGGGTTCTTGTCAAAGGCGTTTTGCAGATCATCTGGCACCACACCGTTTTCAACATCATCCAAAGCCGACCAAGAACCATTTTGCTTGGCGACTTCAATGGCTGCAAATCCGCTTTCGTGCATAAGACCGGCGGCTGTAAGCTCTTTTATATGGTCTTTGTTGACCTTGCTCCAGACGCTTTTGGGCTTGCGGGGGCAGAAATACTGGCGGCGCTTGCCATTGCCCAAGCTTTTGACCGTGCTGTCTATCCATCCGTAGCAAAGGGCCACGCGAACGGCCTCTTCCCAGCGCATGCTTTCGTTTTTGTGGTCAACTTTATAGAAGATCAAATAAATTCCGCTCGAAGCGATATGGTTCTCATGTAACCATGTGCGCCATTCGGTATCGTTTTTAAAGTAATGCTCTTTCTTTTGGTCCATTTCAAATCGTTACATTTTTGATAGCAGGCCTTTTGATATTGAATATGCCATAAATTTTGAAGAAAATGAAAATATACTATTTGTTTTTGCACAAAAAGCGGATTATTATTGGACTATGAAAAAAGTCATCTACCTATTACCTGTTCTGTTCGTATTTCTGGTCACTAGCTGTGAAAAAAGACGCCCTGGAAATCCGAAAGTATTAATTTTCTCAAAGACCATGGGATTTGAGCATGCCTCGATTCCCCAGGGTATCGCCGCTTTACAAAAATTGGGCACTGAAAATAATTTTGAGGTCGATACCACAAAAAATGCAGGGGTATTCACCGATGAGATGCTAAAACAATATTCGGCGATCATTTTTCTGAGTACCACGGGCAATATATTGGACAACAAACAAGAAGCGGCCTTTGAGCGCTACATTCAAGCGGGTGGTGGCTTTGTAGGCATTCATGCCGCCACTGACACCGAATACGACTGGGGGTGGTACAATAAAT
>JANQOD010000091.1 GCA_028289745.1 Allomuricauda sp.
TTTCACCTCAAGTACGATCTCACGCACTTCCTCGGTTTCCGGTGGCGTAAGTCGCGCTGTTTTTTTTACGACGGCCTTGTACCGCTTTTCGATGTCAAAGTCTGATAAATGTGCCATATCTACTCTAATTTAATTCTTTGTTACATATTTTACTTGATAGACGTCTACCGATTTTCTGATTCAGTAGGCTTCTTTCGTCTTGCTTCCCGCTTCTTGCCGTCTCTCGCAAATGGTGGTACAACCACAATTTGAGCAACCCCGTCTTCCGGCCAATACATCATCTTCCAAGTATTCTTCTCGGAATGTCTTTTTCCATAAGGTTTGAACAAGCACCCATGCCAAGACCAAAACTATGGTCAAAACTATTCCGACGACGAGTGATTGAAACATCCTTTTCTTTTTTAAGTGCCCAGGCCAGCAAAGCCCATAAAGCAAAGTGATAATATACCTGCGATAAACAATGTCAATGCCGTTCCCTTTGAAATATTCGGCACTTCGGCAAAATTCAACTGCTCTCTCAGGCCTGCAATCAATATCAAGGCCAATGTGAAACCCACACCGGCTCCCAAGGCATAGACTACACTTTCCAAAAAGCCATATCCCTTATTGGTCTGAAACAATGCCACCCCCAGTATGGCACAATTCGTAGTAATGAGCGGTAGAAAAATACCCAATGACCGAAACAAGGCAGGACTCAATTTTTTAATGAACATCTCTACCAGTTGTACGGTAGAAGCAATCACCACAATGTAACTGATGAGTTGAAGATAAGGCGCATTGATGGCCACCAAAAATGCATGGATGCCATAAGCGCACACAGAACTGACCAACATCACAAACATAACGGCCCAACCCATTTTTGTGGCGGTTTCCATCTTTCCCGACACTCCCAAAAAAGGACAAATACCCAGAAAATAGGCCAAAACAAAGTTGTTGACCAAAGAGGCATTGAGAAAAATGGTTCCTAAAGACTCTGAATTCATGTTTTTGCTTTTTTTGCCTGTACCGCATTAATTATAAGTAACCAAGCCGCAAGCGTAAAAAACCCGCCGGCCGGTAATATCATCACAATCCAACTTTGAAAACCCTCAGAAAAAATGGGCAGTCCGAAAATCGAGCCATTGCCGAGTACTTCCCTGACCGCGCCCAAGCAAAAAAGTGCCAAGGTAAATCCGACACCCATCCCCAGGGCATCAAGAATGGATTTCCACACGGTATTTTTAGACGCAAATGCCTCTGCGCGACTCAGAATCAAACAGTTTACCACAATAAGTGAAATGAAGGCCCCCAAGCTTTTGTGCAGCTCAACACTGATGGCTTGGATCACATAATCGGTTACGGTAACAAAGGTGGCGATGATGAGAATATAAGAGGCGATACGTACCTGCTTTGGAATGAAATTTCGCAATATGGATACCAAGATATTTGACATCAACAACACGAAAGCCGTGGCTAATCCCATGGCAAGCGCATTTTCTGCCGTGTTGGAAACCGCCAATACGGGACACATACCCAACACCTGTACAAATACAGGATTGTCACGCCACAATCCTTTGATAAATTCATCGGTCGTGGCGGCCTTCTGCGTCGATTGGGAATTATCTTTGCTCATGGCGCTTCATTTGTTTTTGACCTGGCTTGGTATCATCTGTCTTCCTATTCGCATGAAATAGCACAGGAACCACTTCTGTCGTGCTTGTGGCAATAATATCGCCTATGGCCCGTGAAGAAATCGTGGCACCGGTAATTCCATCGATTTCCCATGCGTTTTCTTTCTCCCCTTGCTTCACGGCAACCACCTTATTCCTGAGTTGTCCATCATCGGTCAAACCGACATCGAGTGCCTTGAAATTGTCAAGAAATCGTTGTTCTTTTTCAATTTTATCTCCAAGCCCCGGGGTTTCTTTGCTCTCCAAAACTTGAAATCCGATCAGTATTTGCTCTTCAGGGTCATAGCCATATAAGATTCTAATAATGTCAGCATACCCCTGACCAGCGGCTTCAACGGCATATCCCACGAGCTTTTTGTTTTCATCATATCCAGCATATATGGCCGATCCAGATGCATCGCCATTTTCCAGTTCGATCAATTGCCCATTGCCGTTGATTCTGAACGCCTCGATGCGAACAGTACCCGGCAGAACTGAAAAAATGGCCTTCTCCAAGGCCTCGGCCTTTAATCGCTGTACCCTGGGCAGGGTCAATTCAAAGGTCAGTACAATAAGTAAGGCACTCATGATACCAACCCCCACCATGGCCCGTAGCATTTTTGTGCTATTGGCCGGTTTTTGTGCTTCTATGTCGGCAACCCTGCTCATGCGGCTTTTGTTTTTCTGTTTGTTCCGTACACCCGATTGCGAACAAGGGTATCAATATGTGGTGAAATGGCATTGGCCAACAAAATGGAATACATAACGCCTTCCGGTAAACCACTCCAAATGCGGATCACGACGGTTAAAATGCCTATAATGGATCCATAGATCCACAAACCGATCGACGTAATCGGTGAAGACACCATATCTGTGGCCATAAATACGGCACCGAGCATCAAGCCGCCCGAAAACAACATAAAGAATGGAGAAGGATACAGTTCACTATTGATGGCATAAAGCAGACCACTGAGCACAAATGCACTCAGTAAAACCGCCACGGGAATTCTCCAGCTCATCATATTTCGGGCAATCAAATAAAGCCCCCCCAAAGCAATGATGATCGCACAGGTTTCGCCAGTGGAACCACTGATTTGGCCGAAAGCCAGCTCTGCCGTCGAGGCCGTGATTCCATCAAACTTAAAAGCCGAAAGCGGAGTCGCCCCCGAGATGGCATCAAATTGTGGCTGCATAAACGGCCAGGTAAAGACCGAGCCTGAAATGGTTGAAAATCGATTTGGCAGAAAAGCGGGATGCCAAGTGGTAATTGCCACTGGGAAGGCCGCCTGCAAAACGGCCCGGGCCACAAGTGCCGGATTGAACACATTGTACCCCAGTCCGCCAAAAATATATTTGCCAAGGGCAATGCCGATTACCCCACCGATGAAGGCCATCCACAGCGGAAAACTCGGGGGAAGGGTAAGCCCCAGTAATAGACCCGTGATCACTGCAGAATAGTCGTTTACCGTGCTTTCTTTTTTAGAAAACCTGCACAATACATGCTCTGTCAACACACAGGCAAGCGTTGCTGTAGTAATGACCAATAAGGCGTTCAGCCCAAATGAGTAGACAGCAAAAAACACCACCGGCAATAGGGCCCATACCACATTTTTCATAATCACATCAGTACTTCGCCCTTTAGAGATGTGCGGCGACGAACTGATATCCAGTGTCTTCTTAAGCATTGACTTCCTCTTTTTTTTCCGCCTCGCGCCTTCGAACAATTCGCTTTGCCAAGCGGAAGTACTGAACCAATGGAATATGTGAAGGACACACATAGGTGCATGACCCACACTCAAAACAGTCCATCAAATGATAGTCTGAAGCCATTTCATCATAGGCTTCAAATTTTGCCAGAATACCCAGTTTTGATGGATTTAATAGAATGGGGCATGCATCTACGCAGGCCCCACATTTGATACAGGGATAGATTTTAGGCGATCGCTGTACATCTTTATTGGTAAATACCAAAATGCCCGAAGTGCCTTTTACGATAGAGATATCAAGGTTTGAAACCGCTACGCCCATCATCGGCCCCCCCATATATACTTCACTGATCTCTTCGTCAACCCCCACTTGTTCCAAAACAAAACGCAGGGGAGTCCCCACCGGAATACGATAATTTCCCTTCTTTTTGACCCCTGGGCCAGTGATGGTTATGACACGCTCTTGAATGCCCTGACCGTGGGGCAGCAAGCGCCCAATCTCTGCCGTTGTGGCCACATTCACTACGACCACGCCCACTTCAATGGGGAGTTTTTTTGAAGGAACCTCCCTATTCAGAATGGAGGTGATCAACATCTTCTCCGCCCCCTGTGGATATTTTACAGGAAGTACTTTTATGGAAACGGGCAATTCTTTCGGAAGATGCTTCGCCAGATGGTCGGCGGCATCTTGCTTATTGGCTTCAATACCGATGATGGCCTTTTGCGTGCCCGTGGCTTTCAACAAATACTTGATTCCCATAAAAATGTCTCTTTCCTGTTCCAACATGACGCGGTGGTCAGTCGTTAAATAGGGCTCACATTCAATTCCATTAATGATCAGGGTTTCACATGTTTTACCTTCGGGCACTTTCAGCTTTACATGGGTTGGAAAGGCGGCCCCGCCCAGCCCAACGATTCCAGCATCTTGAATGGCCTGTAAAATTTCTTGGGGAGTGGCCGTATCGGGATCTATCTGCTTTCCCTCGATTACTTCTTGGGTCGAAAAGGGGAATGCTTCCAAAAAAATACCGGGTGACATTTTTCCTGAAATGGTCGGCACATTTCCAATTTTTCGAATAGTGCCCGAAACCGGAGCATGCATGGGCACCGAAACATAGCCCCCGGCTTTGGCCAATAATTCCCCACGATGTACCTCCTGTCCTTCGCGAACGACAATTTTTGAGGGCGCACCGATGTGCTGTGCCATCGGTAACATAATTACGGGCGCAAACGGAAATTGCTTAATGGGAAGACCTTTCGTTTCGTCCTTGCTCTCGGGAGGATGAATGCCATGTTTAAACGTATTCTTATGAAAATTGAAAAGCGTCATTATGCTTTGTACACCTTAATTATACTTTTCGCCCCGGCTTATCCATTTTTCAATATCCTTTGCAGATCGTTCAGCAGGCAATCCGGGGTGAATGACCCCCGCCGTGCACTTTTCCGCCGCCTTGACCAAGTCTTCATACGGCCCGGCCTTCGGATTTTTGATGTATGCCTTGTTATCTTCGTTGTAGACAAAAATATTCGGGTTGATTCGAATGCATTCATCACATGAGGTACATTCATCGGTTTCCAGCCAAGGTGCCAAATAGCCCCCATTTGAGGGTTTTTCTTCGACCGACACCTCGGTTGTGGTGGGTTGGCCCATGGCCATTTGCACAAAGCCGTCGCCATTGCCCCCGGCAAGTTGCATAAGCCCTTGGGCTATATTTCCAACAACTTCACTCCTTATTTTGTCTTCAAGGTTTTCTTCCTGTGGTTTTTCCGTTTCCACTCCCGCAAGGTCGCGCAGCATCAACCAGAAGTCTCGCCGTTCTTCGCAAGACTCAACAATGGGTTTCGCCACCAACACACGATTGAGTTTTTGATTTCTATCCACCGCCCAGATATAGGGGAACTTACCTTCACGTTCGCTTTCTTCCAGTTCTAAAAAGTCTGCCAGCAGCACCATATTCTCATTCCAAGCGGTACGTGGCACTTTTCTGAAATGCTTTCTGAATCGGGCTTCCGTCAAGGCAAAGTCAGCAAAGGTCATCGGTAATTGCATGGTGCGTTCCTGTCCGTATTCCAGATATTTTAAGCCGTACGTGGGCCATATCTCATCCATGGCCGGGTTACCGGACAGGTCAAAGGCCTCCTTAGCTTTAATTCCATGATCCGGATTGTACTTGAATATAGGGTATGCTCTCGACTCAACCGCCAGTTTTGCCTGATGTGCCCCCATATCGTCTCCTACACCGTGTTCGGGTTGGCAAGTCGTATAGAGATTGAAAACAGCTGGCCGTTTGGTCATCAGGCCGTCGATGAAACCTTCGATCATTTGGCTTGTATTGGCCAGTGTCGCCTGTAAAACGTAGGTGTTTCTGTGCGCCATGGCAATGAGACCAATTTCTTTTCGAGGTTCCGATTTGCCCTTCCATACCTTACCGTATTGGGCCATGTCTGAAACCTGACCAATAAATCCTGACGTACATGCTTGGCCGCCTGTATTGGAATATACCTGCGTATCAACGATAATCACCTTGATCGGTTTTCCTGAGGCCATCAAGCGTGAGAGATTTTGAAAGCCGATATCGTACATGGCCCCATCACCACCCAGTGTCACCACCGGTGGGCAAAGCTGCCATTCGTCATCGGTAAACTGTTGCCAGGTGAAGTAGGTGAAAAAGTCATCATGTTCGATAGCGTCGTATTTTCCATCAAGCTCCAATTCTGCCTTACGTATGGCTTTAAAGCCTTCGGCCATCTTGGCCATATGCCCCTCAAAAACGCCCATGGCCATTGATGGTGAATCTTGGAACAAGTGGTTGGCCCATGGAAATGGATACGGATTGAATGGCCAAGTACTGCCCCATACCGAAGTGCATCCGGTAGCGTTCAGCATCCCCATATTAGAACGGCCCCTGCCCGTGGTACCATGGGTATATTTCCATTTCAGTTTCTTCAACTGGGCCAACAGTTGTGTCACATTACGCAGCCAGTCTTGATCGATCGGTTCGCCACCTTGTTCAGATTCCAACCTGCGCGTAACCTCGGCCATGGTCAAATCTGAATTCTGCATTTCGGCAACAATTTTAGACATCGTATCGGAATCGGTCAGATCAACACCGCCCATCAATTTTCCTTGGATGTGTTTTTCCAGTTTATCGGTTAGCTCATCGAGATACGCCATGTGTTTTTCAATACGTGGCTGCATCAATGACTCAACGGTGGCAATGAACAAGTGGACCACCGATTTTTCAGAGCATCCCAAACAGGCCCCATCACCACTGGCAAAATTCAGGTAGGCATCTTTGTTTAACAACATGGTTTCCAAGGGACCGATTTTCTCTTCCAGATCATCGATACGATTGAATTTTTGTGGCGTATTGGGCAAATCCATCCACAAGTCCCATTCTTTGTTAAGTTTGGCAATAGACCCTTCTGTTTGTGGCACCGTAATCAGCGCTTCATCATTGCAGACCGCCACACATTCCATGCACCCCTTGCACGTATTCGGGTTAATGGTTATGCTGAACAGCCCCCCGCTATTTTCTTCTTTCTTCTCGTGTAAATCAAAATAGGGCCGGGTCAACGCGAAATTGAATTCACCCAATTCTTCTTTGAACCAATCGAATTCTTTGGTCAATTCGGTAGTATCGTCAAAATCTGCAATCGTCATATCAATGGCATGGTGAATGTAATCATTGACCGTTGCACCATTTTTTGAGGCCGTGAACAGTTTTCTGACATTGCCTTCCATCTTGCGGACGGCCTTGGGAAGGTGCTCAAGTTTTCCGTGATTTTTTTTCACGCGTTTCACGATAGTATCGAAAACGTCTGACACCTCACTTACCAGTCCGGGTATGGCGGTATCCGGACAAACGGTATAACAGTCACCACAAGCGGTACAGTTGTTCGGAATCCATTCAGGGTGTTCAAAGCGTATGCCCGTCATATCGCGGAAAATAGATGAAACGGCCGGCATTACGCTTAGCCCTATGAAGGGGTCGGTAAGGTTATCATTTCCCATGCCCCGCAAATAGAAATTGCCCGTTTGTTCCCAAAAGCGATGAATGTCGCTTAACTTTGATGCGCTCTGCGGGATTTCTTTCATCATCTTTGGAATGGGCAAACTTGCCTGGCCATTATGCTTGTTTTCGTGTCCGGCACCCAATACCTTGTTCGTAATTTCATACACTTCATCAAAGCCGCGTTTTACCACGCGCAGGTTATCATCGACCACACGCTGCCCTTTCGAACCAAATTTTTCTTGCAACTGGTCTTCGATGGCCTTCAACAGCTTTTCTTCTGATAATCCAGATTTTTCCATCAATGGGGAAGCCGCAAAAAATGCACCTTGGAAGGCAATTCCCTGCATACGCAACTGCAGTTCGGGATCGGTGGCTTCTTCGCGCGCGATCTTAAATCCATCGATATAGTACACGTGAATATCCTTATCGATAATTATCTTTTGATAGCGTTCAGGAATATCGGCCCATACCTCATCGGGTGTCTTTCTTTCACTTTGAATGATGAAACTGCCTCCTTTTTTAAGTCCAGCCAATGCATTGGTGTGCTTAAATACGTTAGGGTCTGGAGATAGCACCACATCTACATAAAAGTATTCACAATTGATTCGAATGGGCTCAGACGCGGCCGCCAGATAATAGGTGGTCGGTTGTCCTTTTTTCTCTGAGCCGTATTTTGGGTTCGCCTTGATGTCATATCCCAGCAACTCGTACAAGGTCATGGCCAAGTTCTTGCCGGTAGTTATGGCCCCCCAACCCCCTATGGAGTGGAAACGTACCGTTACGGCATCTTTTGGCATGAGGTTGGGGTTTTCTGAACCTCGAACCGACAACTCTTTGACATGTGGGTAAGATTCCATAATGGTTTCTTGATAGGCCTTTTGTTTCGGTGAGTGCGGTATTTCCCGAACAAAATCGATAGACAGGTAGAACTGTTTCTTATGTTTTCCATCGGGCAGCATATTTTCTATGGCCCCGATGATACCTTCGGGCTGCAGGTCACGGCTACCCATACCAAACGACCCTGAGTATATGGCCGGCATGTCTGATACGGCGTACGAAGTCAATTCAGGATACGGAAGCCGTTTTTTATTCATGCCGTTTTCGACACACTTGTTCAAAACGGACCGAACCTCACGGGTAATCGGAGAATCGACGGCCAAGGGTTGATCCAGTCGTTCTAAAATGGTAACGGCTTTTTTGCCTTTCAATATTTTCCCAAGCATATCGGCCGGAAAGGGCCGGAACATGACAAGATCGACCACCCCCACTTTTATTCCGCGTGTTTCCCTGATGTAATCTACAACGACTTCTGCACTGGGCACCAAACTGCCTTGGCCCAAAATGAGGTATTCGGCATCGTCAGCCCGGTACGTCATCACACGTTGATAGTGCCTGCCCGTGAGCTGCCCATATTCTTCAAACGCCTGATCGGCCAATTCTTGAATATGGTCAAAGAAAAACGGACGTTGTGCGGCAACACTCTGCATATACGAATCCTGGTTTTGTACGATACCGGCCATTACCGGGTTATCGACATCCCACAGTTCAGGAATGCGCCGTCGAGTTTCCCCATAAATAATGCGCTGGGCGGGCGTTGGGGTATCGATGATGTCATCGGGCAACCCGAGATATTCCTTTATCAATTCACGCTCTGGCAAAAGAAACGACTCGATTAAATGCGTGGTCAAAAACCCGTCTTGGGCTATAATGCCCGGAGTAAGTGCCAATTCGGCAATGCGGTGGGCTATAATGTTGAGGTCGGCAACATGTTGTGCCTTTTTGGCAAACATTTGAAAAAAACCCGTATCGTCAACGGCATGGTAATCATCATGTCCTGCGTGCACATTCAAGGTCGATTTGGTCATGGCACGAGACCCGATATTCAGTACATAGGTAAGGCGTTTCCCAACGGCCGCATAGAGCGACTCATGCATATAGGCGATGCCCTGACCAGACGAAAAGTTTGCAGCACGCAAACCGGTCATCGACAGGCCAGCGGTTACCGCTGCAGCAGCATGTTCGCCTTCGGGTTCGATGAATATCAGAGGTTTGTCTGAAACATTTAAATGTCCTTTGGCGGCTTCTTCGGCCCAAAACTCGCCCATCTGGGTCGAGGGCGTAATAGGATAGGCCCCTGCGGCATCGGTAGATTCACGTTCACACATAATGGCCGCCGTATTCCCATCCATGGCCACGGGCTTACCTGGATATTTGATATTAGCTGCTTTCTTTTTCATGGTCGTTGAATTTGTGGGCCGCCCTTATTTTCTGTAATGGTGCCTTGCCCATAATTGAGAATTATTGAAATACTATTTGATGATTTGCTTTCAATTGGTGCCGTTCGTTTCACCTACTAATTTTTTTGCATGCATGGCCAGATCAATACAGTTTTCCATCTCATCGAATGCTGCACTGTACTCATCATCCTTGGCAAATGTTATGGCGCTCAAATCAAAACCATCAAACTTGCTGTTAAGGTCACGGCATTTTTCCAGCAAGGTCTCCACAGTAGCCGCTTCGTCGAACGCAATTCCGTGTTTTAATAGAAACCCCTGCAAATAATTGGATATGGAATGGCGGACACTTCTGCATACCATAAAAGGCACGACATCTTCAGCCGGTCGATTCAATTCGCTTTTTGCCGCTTCAAGGTATTGATCGGCCTGCTCAAATTTGGAATTGATTTGGTTTGCATCCATACTAAACACTTTAATTAATGATAGGTAGTTGAAAATTTGGGGTATTCGGACTAAAAGTAAAGAAAGTAACGTGGCCATTTAATGACATATGTCAGGTACAAAGCCAATGCCAACAGATGGTCTATAAGGGTTTTTGTTCTTGACAGGCTGCCTTTTGCCTCGATTTAAGGCCTGTTTTCGAAGCGTTCGAGGATCGAAATATAGCCCGGCTCGCGCCTTCTTGGAGTGAAGAAGGAGGTCATGCCCCCTAAATTGCATAATCTTTTGGTCAAATAAGATGAACCTTTTAAACATTATGGGGCAGGCCCTTAGTGGCAATATTTTGAATCATTCATTCAGACTCAAATCATCTTCAACCTTTTCCCGATGAATCAAGACAAAATTCTTGCTTGAAAATGTGTACTGATTTATAGGGCTAGTCTTATATGGTATATGGCAAGTCTACATTTGCTTCAAAAATGGGGACTACCCTCCTCGCCACGAAACAACGAAGCAAATGAAGTATCTATTTCGCTCTTTACCCTTTTGGGTCTTCTGTGTCACCCTATGGATGCACACCCCATCATATTCACAGGAACTCGATTTGCAATCGTATATCGAATTGGTAAAAAAAGACAATATCGATCTGAAGCAAAGTGCAAAACAGGTTTTGGTAGCCAAGGAGGAAACCAAGATTGCCCGATCTGCACTATTGCCAGACGTGAGTGTCAATGGGTTCTATCAACGTGACTTCAATAGAAATTTTCTCTTCATCAATGATTTTGATGGAAGCATAACACGGTTACGGACCAACTTCAACAACAGTGTCAGTGCCAATGCCGCACTGAACCAGACCCTATTCGATCTCGCCGTTTTTTCCGCTGCCAAAATCACAAAGCTTGCCGAAGAAATCAGTGGGTTACATGATGAACACCTTCACAATGAACTTATTGCACAGGCTTCCACTTTGTATTGGCAAGCCATTTTTACCAAAGCGAGTGTCGCCGTACTGCTTGACAATTCGAACTTGGCCCAAGAGCAATTGGCCCAGATCAAGAAGCTGCACGGTCAAGGTACCGTAAGTGATCTACAGGTGCAACAAGCCGAGGTTTTCTATAAAAAGACACTCCCGCCCCTTAAAAATGCCAAAAATCAATTGGGCAAATTGATGAACGATCTTAAAGTATTGGCCAACATACCCATTACCGAGCGTATCGTTCTAACAGATAATCTTGAAACCATGGGCCTCGATCATGTGATAGATATCGATGAGGCAGATCTAGAGGGGCAGCCAGAACTCAAGACCTTAAAAAAAGAGGTCGAGATCGCCGATAGGCAAATCAATCTCAATAAGAAATTCTGGTACCCCAAATTGAATCTGACCGCAGCCTATAACTATGATGCCCAAGCCAATGATTTCAATTTCAACGCCAACGAGAACAATTTGTTCTTTGTGCAAGTGGGGGCCAGTGTGCCCATCTTCTCAGGGGGAAGCAACAGGGCGAAAATTGCCAAGGCTTCCATTGAAAGGGAAACGGCAGAACTCAACCTTGTTAAGACCAAACAGCACTTGCTCAACCAACTTCGAACGGCCGAAAACAACTATAACAGTGCCATAACCAATATTGAAACGTATCGAGAGACCATATTGCTGAATGAAAGCGAACTGGAAATTTTCAAAAAGCAATTAAGCCTAGGTGTTGTCACTACCGTCGAATTCAAGGAAAGCCGATTGCGGCTCACACAATCTAGGCTAGAGCTGTTAAACTCATATCTAGATCTACATATTGCACACCTTCAAATTTTACGGATCACGGGCCAAATTAATTAAATGCCAACCCAACAAAAAAAATATTAAAAAATGAAGACAATAAAACGTTTATCGATGTTAGCGATTTCATGTTCCCTATTGGTGGGCTGTTATTGGCCCGAAACCTCTCAGGAACCCACTGCGAAAGAAGAGGTCAGGGTAAAGGCCATTATCTTAAAAAAAGCCCCCTACAAAGAAAGGAGAGGGTACCATGGGGAATTGCAATTTTCAAAATCAGCCAGTTTTGTCGCACAACAGTCGGGAATAGTGACCCGGTTAAATGCCAGGCCCGGTCAAAAAGTACGGCGTGGTGAAGTGGTGGCCGTATACCCCCCCTTGAATCACCAATTGCAGATTGAGCAGGCAAGGATCGAGCAGAGCAAGATGGCGAAAGACTATGCGCGGCAACAAAAACTGCTCAAGGCAGGTGCCGTCTCCAAAGTGTCCGTTGATACGTATAAAACCCAATTGGATGTTCTGACCAAAACGACGCAACAACTGCAAAATATGAACACCATTAGGGCCCCTTTTGCTGGAACCATTACCCAAGTACCGGTCAAGATCGGTGAAGAAGTGGGCATGGGACAAGCGCTGTTCAGCATGGCGGAAACTACTACCGTTGAGGTGAATTTTTATGTAACGCCAAAAGACATTGCCCATATGGCGATAGGGGCAACCACATATTTGACCCTCGCCCATAAAAGGATCGAGGGGAAAATCACCAAGACATCCATCCAAATGGATCCGAAGCGAAAGGCATTTCTGGTTACCGCCTCATTTAAGAACGAAGGGATATCGTTTGCCGGCACCCATGTTGAAATCGAGTTGGAAACCGGAGTGTCACTTTCGAGTATTTGGATCCCCGTCGAATCTTTAAAACAAGTCGGAAACAGGCATTATGTATTCGTCATCGAAGATGGCAAGGCCATTGAAAGCGATGTGAAAATAGGGCAGCGAAACGAAACTTCAGTACAGATTATGGAGGGACTGGAAGTTGGGCAACGTTTGATTACCGCTGGTTCAGAAAAAGTAGAAAGAAATAGCCCGGTTTCCATCATTCAGTAAATAGAGCAGTTATGAAAGTCACCCATTTCGCAGTATCAAGACCGGTAACCACCTCAATGGTGTTTTTGGCACTATTGCTATTCGGATTCATGTCTTATGTAAAATTACCGGTAAACCTGATGCCCGAAGTCAATCTACCGGCCATGGTCATCATAACGGACTATCCCGGGGCAACCCCCGGTGAAGTGGAAACCGAGATCACCAATCTACTTGAAAAAGAGGTGGCCACCATCAATGGGTTGAAACTCATGCAGTCGTACTCCATGCCCAATATGTCGATGATCATCGTTCAATTTGAATTGGACAAAGACCAAGATAAGGCGATGGCCGAACTGCGCAACAAGATAGATCTGGTGGTTTCCTTTTTGCCCAAAGAGGCCAAATTGCCATTCGTTCGCAAACGATCTAAACCCCTATTGGCCCCTTTTAGCATGAACAGCGGTTCTGTGGTCGATCTGATCATTACCGGAAATGTCGATGCCAACAAACTCTACCAACTATCGAGAAGGGAAATCAAGGATAAGATCTCGCGTATCGACGGGGTGACCAAAATTGAGTTCAATGGTGGAAAACTACGTGAAATACATGTAGAGGTCGATAAGAACGGTCTTTATGGTCTGGGCATGAACATTACAGCGGTCGCCACACAATTAAAAGACAACAATGTAGATATGTCGGGCGGTGATATCGTAAGGGAAGACCGTGAATCGATCATAAAGACGGGGACCAAATATAACTCTGTACATTCTGTCAAGAACACCTACGTCGCCACCCCTTACGGAGAAAAGAAACTGACCGATTTTGCTGCGGTAAAAGACACCTTCCGAATCGCTAAAAAAGATGCCTTTTTTTACGATGGTATTGAAAAGAAAGAACTCAATAATATCGTGGGCATAAGCGTACAGAAGAGCAGTACGGCAAACGCAGTGGCCATAGCCAAGGCGGTAAAGGAACTGGTTCCCGAAATCCAAAAAAACCTGCCCGAAGGGGTTACGCTGAGCTTGCCATTTGACTCTTCAGAATATATCGAAAGCTCGGTGAACGATGCCATGATGAACGTTATTCTAGGAATCATTGTTACCGGTCTGATTTTATTTCTATTTGTAAACAATATCAAGGCCACGGTAATCGTCAGCATTTCCATTCCCGTATCGCTTATCATCAATTTTTTGGCCATGCGGCTCTTTGATGGATCGCTCAATATGTTGTCATTGATGAGTTTTGCCGTGGCCATTGGGGCCCTGGTCTCCAACTCCATAGTGGTTTTGGAGAACATTCTTCGCCTCAAAAGGGAGGGCTTGCCCATAAAGGAGGCCTGTGTCACGGGTACCCAAGAAGTGTTTACGGCGGTTTTGGCCTCAACGGGCACAAACCTGGTCGTATTTTTGCCCATTGCCTCCATGAATTCAATAGTCGGTGCCTTCTTTAGGGAATATGCCCTGACCATTTCATTCGCCACCATTTTTTCGCTTCTGGTCTCCATTACCTTGACCCCAATGCTCGCCTCGATTTTATTGAAGAACGATCCAAAACCCTCTAAGTTTTCAAATTGGATCATCAGATCATTTGATAGGCTACAAGAACTCTATGAAAGGTCATTGCGAAGGTTGATGTCAAGAAAACGCAATCCCATCATTCTGTTTGCGGTGATGTTCTTCTTCTTTGTCATGAGCATGGGGCTGCTGGGCGAAATCGGATTTGAATTTGAGCCGGAATCAGACAACGGAGACTTGTTTGTAGAGCTTGAAATGCAACCGGGCACCTCGATCGAGAAGAACAGGGAATTGACCAAACTGGTCGAACAGAAGATTGCCGCATATCCTGAGGTAAAGGCGGTATTGAGCATGTTGGGCAGTAAAAACTCTTTCACCACCGGCGCTAATTATACCAACATCTCACTGAAGCTCAACAAAAGTGTCGAACGCGAGTTGTCGAATGCCCAAATTGGCGAGAAACTGTTGAATGAACTCAAAGAGATTCCTGAAATAAAACCCGTGGTGGCGACCACAAGCTCTGAAGAAAGTGGCGATTTGGGATTCTCCCTAAAATCGAATGATGCCGCGCAACTGTCTCGGGCAAACGATCAGGTCATGGACCTTTTAAAGGATGTGGAAGGGTTGATTTCTTTCGAATCGAGCCTGCGAAATGGTCCACCCCTGCTTCAGTTTCAACCCAAAAAACGTCTGTTGGCCGAATTGGGCATCTCGGTCAATGAGCTGGCATTGGTCATTCGCAGTGCCATTACGGGTATAAAGGCCACGGTAATGAGTGAAAACGATGTGGAGTACAACATCAATATCAAGGTTCCCGTTTCACAGGCCAACTCGGTCGAAGATATCAAACAGCTCCCTGTTCACACGGCCACGGGTATGTTTACCGTTGGGCAATTGGCCGAGGTATCTTATGAAACCGCCCCAGCACAAATACTCCATAAAGAAAAGTCAAAGACTGCAGAGTTCAGTGCCACCTTGGCCCCCGGCCATATATTGGGAGATGTCAGGGCCGCCATCGATTCAAAGCTCAACGAAATAAACCTGCCCGATGGTGTCGATTTCCAGTGGAGCGGCAACGTAGAGGAACTGGACAATACGGTGGCCGATATGACGATCACTTTTCTATTGGCCCTGGTATTGATGTACATGTTGTTGGCCTCGCTAATGGAAAGCCTATGGCAACCATTGGTCATATTCACTACCGTACCCATGGCACTGATAGGGGTTTTTGTGATCATGTATGTTGCCGGCACCACTATGAACATCATGTCGTTAATGGCCATCATTACCCTACTGGGCCTCGTGGTCAATGACGATATTTTGATCCACGACTATACAGAACAGTTGATGCACAAGAAGAAAATGGACATTCACAGTGCGACCATTCTTTCTGGGAAGACCAAAATGAAAGCCGTTATCATGACGACGGTCGCCATCATATTCGGAATGCTGCCCAACGCCATCGGTCTGGGCGATGCGGGAGCGGAATACAGAATACCCATGGCCATCGTGACCATTGGCGGCATGATCACTTCTACGGTGCTGACCCTGTATTTGATTCCCTCCCTGTTTTATGTCATTAGAAGTAGAAGGCAAAAAAAGGCAGCGCATGAAACCCTCAAAAATTGAAATCGCAAAGTTCTCGACCGTAATGATCGTTTTTCTGATAGGAATGATCATAATGATCGTCCATAAAGTGCAAAACACATGGATTTGGATCGGGTACATCAGTGTTTGGTGGTGGGCAGAAGTGAAAATAGCCAAGAACTTTCATGTAAAACTGTGGGTCTGGGTGCTCATTTTGGCACTGATTCTAACGATAGATGCACTGGTGATCTTGTACTTCGTACCCTAACGGCAAAATGATGCGAGTAGATGGTGGAAACACTATAGGCGCCATCGAATCCATTTTTTAATGCACTATTCGTGAAGCATAAGTAGCATCTAGCACAAAATCAATTCTATAAAGACCGAAGGCGACACTCCATTTTTTTGGGCATTAATGCTACATTTGCCCTATGGATGCTTTAAACATAGCCCCCTTATTAAGTCTCACTGTGGGGGTGTTTTTGTTTGTTTTCATTTTATTCAGAAAATCGGGGCTGGGCAGGGATAAAAGGCTTCGCTATGTTTTGGCGGCGCTGGTCTTTTATTTTGCATTTGTATCGTTTGACTACTACACTACCCTGAGCGAGCGTGGGAGCAATTGGTATTTTGGAATATCGTATATGTTCCATCATCTGGTAGGGTTTCTGTTCTATTACTTTATTGCCTTATTGATAAAGTTGCCGGTAGCCTTTAAAAAATGGGTGTTTATCGTTATCGGCCTTACCCTGCTGAGATGGTCGTTCTTTTATCCTCTTTTTGAGTATGAAAATATAGATGAGTTCTTTGCATTATTACAGGCCTCAGAGTATGCCGAGTGGTTGTTTATGGAATACCTTTTGGTCACCTTACTCAATATTTTCTTTTTCTTCTTGGCATTCTATCGGTTTAGAAAAGCGCCGATGGCATTGGTGCTTACCAAAGACGAAAGGCTCAAGTACAAATGGGCCAAATTGATATTGATCGCACTTGTTATTTTGCAACTGGGCATGTTCATCAACCTTTTGATAAACGGGTATACCTTGGACACCTATCAGATCTCCATGAAGTTTGAATCGCTGTTGATCGCTATTTTCTTTTTCATTTTTGCCTATTCCATTATGCATTTTCCGGTATTTGCCTTTTCGGGCGACTTTGAAGATCTACCCGAAGAGACCAAAAAGAAATATGCAAAATCTTCATTGAAAGATTCATCAGAACTCTTTGATCAAATAAGCACCTTGGTAAGGGAAGAACAATTGTATCTTGATTTCGACTTAAAATTGAACACATTATCTGAAAAGTTGGGAAGCTCTATTCACCATGTTTCACAGGCGATCAATCAAAATTCGGGCATGAGCTTTCCCGATTTTATCAATGGTTTTCGAATCGAGGAAGCAAAAAAGCGACTGCTCATGCCAAAACCGGATACCATTTTTGCCATATCGCTCGACGTGGGGTTCAACAGCAAAGCGGCATTTTATACGGCCTTTAAAAAAGTGACCTCCCAAACCCCCACAGAATTTAAGAAGGCCTCCAAAAGTTAACTCCAATATAAATCACGTCAATATCAAAAGCGCCTTGCCCATGGTTCAAGGCATTTTTTATGTTCAGTATTATAGGGAGCGGCATTCTTGCAAATCGCACAGGCTACTTTTGACCATAATCCATTAAAAGATAGTCGTATGAAATGAGCATAAACTTTTTAATCATACCTGTCGAACATGATTAAAACAAGTTTATGTGAAAGTGAAGCGATTCTATCTGTGCTAAACTTTGGAATAGCTTTATTTTCAATTAATTACAAAAATTTAAACAGATGAAAGCTCTAAAAATAATGACTGCCCTGGTAGTATTCGTGTCGATCACAAATTTGACCGCGCAAAACAATCCTTTGGCCGGAAAGTGGGAAGCGGAGTATGAGGAGAACAATGAGAAATCGTACGTGACCTATGAATTCAGAAATGAAAATGGAAAACTTACTTGTTATACCACCTACATTAAAGACGATAAAGGTCGTGGTGGAGAACATGAATCATTGGCCATAAAAAACGTACTATTTGAAGGGGAAAAAGGTAAGGGAACGTTCATATTTGCCCACGAAGGGAAAAACTATGAGGTCAGGGCCAACCTTAAGTTAAGGGACGGCAATACCTTGATAGTAAGCTATTCGGCCTGGGGCTATTCCGATAGCGAAACTTGGAAACGGTCAAAATAGTTTTCAATGCTGAACGGACGGCAAATAGTCGACAAGGATAGAATCTGGAAAGGGATCAAAAAACAACTCGATTCTAAAAGGGTGACCATACGGTCGGTGCTCTTGGAATTCAAGTGGAAGCTTATCT
Source organism: Allomuricauda sp. (assembly GCA_028289745.1). Classification (GTDB taxonomy): domain Bacteria; phylum Bacteroidota; class Bacteroidia; order Flavobacteriales; family Flavobacteriaceae; genus Flagellimonas_A. The sequence continues at coordinate 18,347 of JANQOD010000091.1, forward strand.
TCATATTTTTCCTGATCTTGGTCGAATCGGCTATCGAGTTGCTGATTCCCTTGTTCATAGGTTTTGCTATAGACAGTGCCCTTAACGGAAGCTATATGGGTGCCATTCAGCTTGGCGTATTGGGTACGCTCATCATTCTGATCGGTGGGGGACGCCGATTTTTCGATTCAAGAATTTATGCCAAGATATATCGCAGGCTGGGCAATGCAACACTCTTGAAAATGGAGGAAGACCGGTCATCGGTCAAAACCGCAAGATTGGGAATGATCAACGAAATCGTCGAGTTTTTAGAAAATTCCCTTCCCGCGTTGATCTCTACCATTATCGGAATGGCAGGAGTGGTCATCATCATTGCGAGTCTGAATCTCAACGTATTTCTTGTAGGGCTTGCAGCCACATTTTTGGTCTTTCTCATTTATTTTTTGACCAGAAAAAGAACTACACGCTTCAATAGTAGCTATAACAACGAGTTTGAAAAACAGGTAGATGTTATCACGACAAACGATGGCGCCTTACTGGCATCGCATCTAAAAAAAATGATGAAATGGAATATTAAACTATCCGATCTGGAGGTGTTCAATTTTTCAATGTCGTGGTTGGTCTTAATGGCCTTTTTGGCACTTTCGATAGTTCTCTCGGTCAGCGCGGGCACTATGGCACATGGAGCTTTATTTTCACTGATCATCTATGTTTTTCAATATTTGGAAAGCGTAATCGCCTTACCGGCGTTTTATCAAAATTGGTTGCGATTGAAAGAAATAAAGGAACGGTTGGAAAAGCTGTGAGTATTCGAAGTGATTCTTGTCAGGTTGCACCACAATACTCAACGAGCGGCCTTTGGCGAAAAAATTTTCTCAAGACTGCTTTTGGTCAGGGGTTTGTCAAAATATCCGGAAATCAGGGAATGTTGTTTTGCGATGGCCCTATCTTTTGAGTTTACAAATGCTGAGAGTACGTAAATCTCAGGTTTTTTGCAATCCCCTGTTAGCAACTCGAGGTTCTCGATAAATGCCCATCCGTCCATATCGCCCATGACCAAATCTAGAAGAATGATATCGGGCAATGCTTTCTTTTCATCCAACAGGCCGGCGCAGACCCTTAATCCCTCTTCGGCACTGCCACAAGCCACTATATTGAACTCTTTATCGTATTGCTCAATACAATAACGGGTCGCAAATTGCGATACCAGATCATCATCTATGATAAAAATTGTAGTCGGTTTCAAATACTAGCGTTTGGTCAGAGTGTATCACTCCACTAACAAAACTACTATCTTTCTAAAGACCTGAGAATCAAATTCGTTGTTTTTAAGCAATAAACCGCCCAATTGGGCCAAACACGGTCAAAGGTGAAATTCTTTGGATATACTGCACACAAATCAATGCGGCAGGACCTTTTTCAAGAGACCATAGGCAAAAGCCCCGAGCAATGCCCCAAAAATAACCACCAAAATTGGCCAATACCCTGCGCCGGCCAATACGTACATCGGCCCCGGACATGCACCGGCCAAAGCCCAACCCAGACCGAAGAGGGTGCCACCAACTGCGTAACGAACGACCCCTTTCTCTTTGGGCCTTATGGTAATCTTTTCACCAAAAAACGATCGTACGCCAGACTTTTTGACCCATCTGGTGAAAAGCACGCCCAATACCAAAGCCGAACCTATGATACCGTACATGTACAGGGCGTCGAATTGAAACATTTCATAAATGCGAAACCAAGAAGCGGCTTCTGATTTGAACAAGACAATTCCAAAAAAAACACCGACCAAAAGAAATAACAAACTTTTCATGGCCTAAAAAATTAAGGGAAACAATACGTGCACCATTACCAATCCGCCTGCGAAAAAACCGATTACGGCAATCAACGAAGGTAATTGCAGGTCGCTCAGGCCCGAAATGGCATGGCCCGAGGTACAGCCTCCCGCATAACGGGCACCAAACCCCACCAAAAAACCGCCCATGAGCAAAATGCCCCAAACCAAAGGTGCTGATAGCGCTTCGGCAGAAAAAAGCTCTAAGGGCAAATACGCTTCACCGGCACTCTTGAAACCGAGCAGGTTCAATTTTTCAATACTATGGTCGCTTATGGCAACTTGATCGTCCGGTGACAAAAAATTGGCCCCGATAAAACCGCCCAATACCGCTCCCATTATCACCAACAGATTCCATCTACGGGGTCGGATATCTACCCTGAAATAATCGGTAAATTTTCCAGCACCGCTCAAAGAACAAAGGGTTTCGAGGTTTGATGACATACCGAAGCGTTTCCCCATCAATACCAATACGGCCATGGTCAATGCGATCAAAGGCCCAGAAACATACCAAGGCCAAGGGCTGTACAATGCTTCCATTGTTTTTTTTTACAAAAATGCACAAATAACCATAAGAAACATACCGTTGGCCCTAATCATCGGGCCCATACCTGACGAACAGGGCAAAAAATCAGTCTTTTACTCCCAATTTCTTTAAAATATCTTCCATCAAGCACCATTTGGTGATCGACGATTGCAAGAGATTAGCCCCGACAAAAGCGGTGAACCACAACCAGTTTTGGTTTACATAAATGGCCAAAATCAGGCTTATCAAAACAAAACTTCCGGCAATGGCCCGTATTGCTCTATTTCTCATTAGTACAGATTATTCAAGTTCATATAAATCGTTCTATGGGCATACCGCTTAAGTCTGAGACTCCTGCGGCCTTTAGAGTTCCCTATACTTCCTTGCGGTACTCCTACACCGCAGTGAGCATTATCATTTTCATGGCTCAATCCATAAAATTTTTGCGTTCCATCATATAATACACCAAGGGCACCACCAATAGGGTAAGTACGGTAGAGGCAATGGTACCGCCCATCAAAGAGATGGCCAAACCTTGAAAAATGGGGTCGAACAAAATCACAAAAGCCCCAATGACTACCGTACCGGCCGTCAATAGAATGGGGGTGGTCCTTACGGCACCGGCCTCTATGACCGCCTGTTTTAGGGCTGCCCCTTCGTTGACCCTAAGGTTGACAAAATCGATGAGCAGCACCGAATTACGAACCATGATTCCGGCCAGGGCGATCATACCAATAAATGAGGTTGCCGTGAAAAAGGCGCCCATTAGCCAATGACCCAGTACAATGCCCACCAACGACAAGGGTATGGCGGCCATCATGACCATGGGTGCCCTAAAGTTTTGGAACCAGCCTACGATTAACATATAAATAATGATAATGACCCCCAAAAAGGCAATACCAAGGTCACGAAAGACCTCTAGGGTAATCTGCCACTCCCCGTCCCACTTTACGGTAAAGTCGTCTTGATACTTGGGCTGTTCCATATACAGTTCGTCCATTTGGTGGCCCTGGGGCAGGGCAATGCCATTGAGTTTGTCCGTCATTCCCAAAATGGCATAGACCGGACTTTCAAGCTCCCCGGCCATATCGGACATTACATAGACCACTCGTTTTTGGTTCTTGCGGTAAATACTCTTCGGCTTTATCCCATTTTCTACCCGTACCAAATCACCTATGGGAAAGAGCTGTCCGTTTTGGGAAGTCACCTTAACCTCCAACAGGTCTCCCAAGCTAGAACGGTCTTTTTCTTCCGTCGTCAGTACCACCCCAATTTGATCATAGGCTTCGGTCTGGTACAGATGGGTAACCGGGTTTTCTGAAAGCAGCATGTTCATGGTATGCACAATTTGCGCGGTAGTTACCCCATACAGCATAGCTTTTTCCTTATCTACCACAAAATCAAATTGCTCTTGATCACTTTCCACCATCCAATCCACATCCACCACATCGGGGGTTTCGTTCAAGATGGTCTTTACCTTATCGGCCACCTTGATCTGCCCATCGTAATCTGGACCATAGACTTCAGCCACAATAGTTGACAATACCGGGGGGCCGGGGGGCACTTCCACAATTTTTACATTGGCGTTATATCGTTTGGCGATTTCCTGTACAGGGCCTCGAAATTTTTTGGCAATGGCATGACTTTGGGTGCTTCGATCGTGCTTGTTCACCAAATTCACCTGAATATCGCCCATATTACTGCCTTGGCGCAAATCGTAGTGACGTACCAGTCCGTTAAAGGTAATGGGTGCCGATGTTCCTGCATAGGATTGATAATTGACCACTTCACCTTGCTGCGACAGATAGGTAGCAATTTCTTTGGAGACCACGGCCGTACGTTCCAAGGTGGTGCCCTCGGGCATGTCGATGAGCACCTGAAATTCGTTCTTATTGTCGAAAGGCAGCATTTTTACCGCTACGGTCTTGGTAAAGAACAAGGCTACCGAACCCACCAACAATAACACCGTGATGCCCAAGAACAGCCATCGTTTTTTTCTATTTTCGATAAGCGGACGCTCAAAACGATCATACATTCGGTAGATAAAGGAATCTTGGATGGTCTTGGCCTCTTTCTTTTCTTGGTTCTTGTTTTCCCTTTCCCTTAGGAAAAGGTATCCCAGATAGGGCGTAATGGTAAGGGCCACAAAGAGAGACAGCAACATGGCTATGGAGGCCCCAATGGGCATGGGCGACATATACGGCCCCATTAAACCAGATACAAAGGCCATTGGCAGTACCGAGGCAATAACGGTAAAGGTGGCCAGAATGGTTGGGTTACCTACCTCGTTGATCGCATAGAGGGCAGCATCCTTAAAGGGCAAACGCTTCATCTTAAAATGCCGGTGCATGTTCTCGGCAATGATAATGGAATCGTCAACTACGATCCCCGTAACGAACACCAAGGCAAAAAGGGTGATCCTGTTCAGGGTATAATCCAATAGATAATAACTCAAGAGTGTGAGTGCAAAGGTGATGGGCACTGAGAGGAAAACCACCAGCCCGCCACGCCAACCCATGGCCAACATTACCACAAAGGTCACGGCAATAATGGCCCCGATAAGGTGCAATAACAGTTCTGAAACCTTTTGTGAGGCAGTTTCCCCATAGTTTCGGGTTACGGCCACCTGAACGCCATCGGTAAGCAGGGTTTTTTTGAGGTGCTCCACTTTGTCCAGTACCACATCGGCAATTTTCATGGCATCGGCCCCTTTGCGCTTGGCAATGGAAATGGTCACTGCCGGATATTCCGAAGGGTATTTTTCAATCTGTTCGTCACTGGCTGCCCCATAACCGAAAGAAACATACGTCTTGGGCGGTTCGGGGCCATCCAACACCCGGGCCACTTGCCTAAGATATACCGGTTGGCCGTTGTTGGTTCCTACCACCAATAGTTCCAAGTCGTTTTTGGTGCGAAGAAAACTTCCTGTGGTCACATGAAACTCGGTATCGTTGGCATTGAAGCTGCCGGCATCCATTTGGCTATGGTTGGCCCTGATCATTTGGGCCACGCGCAAAAAGTCGAGTCCAAGTCCAGATAAACGATCCTTGTCGACCACCACCCGGAATTGGCGGTTTCTACCACCTATTTTTTTGGTGATCGATACATCGTTCACCTTTTCAATCTCATTGATCAGCTCGTCTGAAATTTGGCTCAGTTGGTAATCGTCGTACATTTCGCTCCAAACGGTAAGTCCCAGTATGGGCACATCATCTATGGCCCGGGTCTTTACCAAGGGCATGGTAACACCTTCGGGCATTTGATCCATATGCTTGTTGATTTCATCGTACAAACGGACCAAGGAACGTTCAATATCTTCTCCCACATAAAACTGTACGATTACCATACCAGCTTCGTTCATGGAGGTCGAGTACACATATTCTACCCCTTTGATGTTGGAGATGATCTTCTCTAAAGGTTTGGTGATCCGCGATTCTACTTCGGTGGGATCTGCACCGGGATAACCCACAAAAATATCGGCCATGGGCACATCGATCTGTGGTTCTTCTTCACGGGGAATCAAAAATGAGCTATATGCCCCAATGACCATGAACACGATCATTAAGAGCACCGTCAATTTTGAGGTCAAAAACCCCTTTGCTATTTTTCCTGCTAATCCTTCCTTCATGGCAACCACTTATTGGATGGCCAATTTGGCCCCGTTGTACAATTTGCCCTCAGCAGAAAGAATATAGGTTTCGCCAACGACAAGACCGGAAAGGACCTCTACCTCGTCCCCAACAGTCTCACCCAATCGTAGCCATCGTAATATGGCAGTATCATTGGGGCCGATGGTATAAATACCGGTAAGCTGGCCATGCTTCACCAAAGACGATTTGGGCACGCTTACCCTTGAACGCCCTTGTGGTTCCCCTTCCACTTTAAAAGAAACGGCAGCAAACATACCAGATAACAATTGCTTGGGCGGGTTGTCCAACATCACTTTGGCGATGTACTGCCCCCCCGAAAATTGGGCCGAGGGACTCAGCTCGGTGAGCTTTCCTCTAATCATGGTATCCAAGGCCTTTACAAAAACCGAAGCTTGGGCCCCTACTTTTATTTGGTTAATCAGCCCTTCGGCCACTTTGGCCTCTATTTCATAGGAACCAGGGGTCTCTAGGCTCACCAGGGGCATCCCCGGATTGGCCATGGCCCCTTCATCAATATGGGTGTTGGTGATCACACCATTAAAGGGTGCCCGAATATTGGCATAGGCAAACTGTGCATCCACCTCTTTCAGCATCTGCTGTGCCACTTGGTAGCGAGCCATGGCCATTTCATAGCGGGAAGTCATATCGTCCAATTCCTTTTGTGAGGCACTGTTCTGCCCAAACAGGTTCACAAAACGTTGATAGTCTTTTTCCGCATTCCGATAGGCTGCCTTTGCCTCAATAATCGAGGCATCTACCCGGGCCCTTTTTGCCTGCAGAGCTGTATTTTTTATGGACAGCAAAAGTTGCCCCTTGCTTACCTTTTGGCCTACTTTAACGTGAATACGGTCTACAAAACCCATCATACGGGTACTTAGGGCGGCACTGTTGACCGCCTTTATTGGCCCGCTCCCGACATTGATATAGGCTTCTGTGGCCGTTCTTGCCATGCCTATTTTTACCGTTATGGAAGCTTGGGAAACTACTTGGGCAGCATCACCTCCCCCACAGCCCATAAGCATTGGGCCAATTATGACCAAGGGCAAGCTCTTGTTAAGCAATGAAACTATTCTATTCATGGTCTTTATTATTCTTTGGTTAAAAATGAATGGTACGCCTTGGCGTAGTTGTACTCGTAAACGGTTTGGTAATAGGCCAGTTCTTGTTGTACATACTGTGTTTCCGCCATCAAAAGGTCTGTGGTCTTCTCCAAGCCCTCCTTATACCGGTCAGTGCGTATCTGCAAGGTTTCCTGGGCCTGTTCCAACGCTAGTTCAGAGGATGTTAACTTGCTTTTGGCATCGGCCAATAAGCGTTGAGTACGTTGCAGTTCCATGACACTCTTAGACCTGTATTCGGCCAACTCAAGTTGGGCCTTATCGGCCTCGGCCTTTCCTTTTTTTGTCAGGGCAAACCGTTCGGTCCCTTTAAAGATGTCCCAGCTGAGACTGGCACCAAAAGTATAGCCTTCGGCATTCGTGCCAAAAACATCCTGATCGTAGAGCTCATAAGAACCAAAAGCGTTCAAGCGTGGTAAAAAGGTCATTTTTTCGGCCCTATAGTTTGCCCTATGGGCCGCTGCCGCCTTTTGCATCGCCTTGATGTCTGCCCGGTTTTCCAAGGTCAATGAACGTACCTCCGTTTCGGTTGGGGCTGGCAGCAATTCAGATTGGGGTTTATAGCCGGTAATGGGGTCGGCGTTCATCAAAAATCCCAGGTAGTCTGAGGCATTTTTCAAATTGCTCTTGGCCTGCCGAAGTTGATCGTTGACCTCTGAAGCCCTGACCTGGGCCATAAGCCAATCCGCTTTTTGAATGAGTCCCTGATCGTAATAATCCTTGGCCTGCTTTTCGTTGGCATTGGCGGTTTGATTTGCCTTGGTGAGCACCGCCACCATCTTATAGGCCAATTGCAACTGCATATAGGCATTATGCGCCTCAAAACTGATGTACTCCTTGGTGCGCTTGAATTGTAGCTCCTTGGCCTCAAAAGTGGATCTGGCCGCCTTGCGCCTATAAAAACCATCGACATTGATCAGGGGTTGCTGAACGGAAACAATGGTGGCAAAGTTTTCTATGCTGTTGGGGTCATTGAGCAATTGGGGGTTAAAATCGGCCTCGGCAATCACCTCTTGGTTAAGCTTGGAACCGAAGGCCATCAATGGGTTGGTGGTGATAAAACCGGTATGGGAAATCGAAACATTGGGTAAAAACACCGCACCGCTCATTCCGTAATCTGCCCTGGCAACATCTGCTTCCAGACCAGAAATCCTTATATTGGCATTGGCCTCCTGTACTTCGGCCAACACTTCGTTCAACGAAATTAATCGATGTTCTTGGGCCACAACCCCCTGCTGCAGCAAGCTACCCAAAAAGGCAATCGCTATTAACTTGTTCATGTTAAGATCGCTATTTGCCCGTAAAATTAGAGGGGTGGCAAAAGCTGTGCAGTAACTTAGGTTACATTGATTACTGAGCTTTATATACAGGGCTATGCCCGAAACCCCTTATAGGAAAACACCGAAAAAAACATTTTAACCCTGATCGGATTGAAATAATGGCATCGTCAAAACTGCCATTTCAAGACATAAAAGAACAGGGGGGCGGTAACTTTTTGCTACCGAACCGCATTACTGTTGGGAAAGCTTATTGTCACGATTTCTTACCGCTGTTCATCAAAGCCAATACAGCGACCACCAAAACGATAACCACCAAGGCAAAAACCCCGATCATTATGATACCGTTATCCCAAGAAACCAATGGCACTTTTTGAAGTGTGTTCATTATCATTAGGTTTAACAAGTCAAATTTATAATCACCCTGTCATCCAAAATATGACAAATCTCAATTTTAGACTTGCCCATTCTTTGTCAAAAAAGCCATTCCGCAACAACGAAATGGCTTTTCCACTATCCAACCAACCAAAAACTAACTTTTGACCTTGCAAGTGCTTATACCAAACAATCTATAGAGCGGACAAAAACCAATAAAAGAAGTGACCACAAAAATACCTGCCAATGCCAATAGTACATTTGCCAAAGTACCCTGCACGACCCCGGTAAAATATAAGATGCCCACTATGGCGGCCATAATCAACCTAACCGTACGATCCAATCCGCGCATATTCTTTTTCATATTCATTCATTTAACCATTCAACGACCAAAACTGTAATGACAACCTAGATCGGTTTGTGCCTTTTCTTTGGTTTCATTTTCAAATATAGCTATAGGCTCACCTTACTTTTGGCAACCTAGGTTACACAACACGCACATTTATTATCTTAGTTTTGAATTGATCTGTGTACATGAAACGAAGGGACTTTTCTAAAAACCTGACATTGGCCGGAATGGCGAGCTTTCTTGGGGCACCAATCGCTTTTTCAAATAAAATGCCCCTCAGCTATATACCGTTGGGCCTGCAAGATCCCGACCCTTTTAAGCTATTCGATAAAGACAAAGAGATGGTCGTGCTCAACGATAAACCTTGGAACATTGAGGCAAAGGCCCATCTTTTGAACGATAAGGTGACACCCAACAAGTATATGTTCATTTGTAACAACGGAAAGATTCCCCAAGACATCGATGCCGCCAAATGGATGTTAAAAATTGATGGGGAATCCGTAAAAAAAGAGAAATCATATACGCTGGCAGCACTAAAATCAAAATTTAAACACCACACCTATCAACTCACGCTTGAATGTGGTGGAAACGGCCGTAGCGAATTTGACCCTCCGGCAAAAGGAAACCAGTGGACAGTCGGTGCGATCTCTTGTGCCGAATGGACAGGGGTACGTCTTAGGGATGTTCTAAAAGATGTCGGCATAAACCACAATGCTGTTTATATCGGTTACCATGCCACAGATACCCATCTCAGCGG
>JANQOD010000122.1 GCA_028289745.1 Allomuricauda sp.
CTCTATGGCAAGACCGAAAGTCTTTTAACGGAGCCCTATACGGCCGCTATTTCTGAGAGTACCGCCCTTAAGATATTTGGAACCACAGATGTGGTCGACAATATCTTGCCCATTAGCGGTGGTAGAACGTATAGAATTACGGGAGTGTTCAAGGATATACCCATGAACACACAACTGCGGCCCAATTTTTTGGCCTCTTATGCCAGTTTTGTCGAGCAGGTAAAAACAAACTCCGATGGAACGAATGATCCCGAGCAAGCATGGGATTGGGATGGGTGCCTGACCTATGTGTTGCTTCAAAAAGGCGTAAACCCAATCGATGTAGAGGCCAAGTTTCCTCCTATTGTTGAAGAGGGGGTAGGTGAGTTGATGCGGCGATTCAATGCATCAGTGACCTATTATTTGAAGCCATTGACCGACATACACCTCTATTCAAATTATTTGGAAGAGCCTGGCCCCAATGGCAATTCAAAAATGGCCTACTTACTTTTGGGTGTTGCGATCTTCATCATTGTAATAGCGTGGGTAAACTATATTAACCTGGCCACGGCCCGGGCAATGGGCCGTGCAAGGGAGGTGGGTGTTCGCAAATCGGTCGGGTCGCAGCGGAAACATTTGATAGTACAGTTCTTTTTGGAGTCGGCTTTGTTCAATGGTTTGGCCGTAATGCTGGCGTTGGCCGTAATAGTGCTTGTATTGCCCGCCTTTGGCCGCTTATCAGATCAACACGTCTCATATGGCCTGTTCTCACACACCTATTTTTGGTTGGGGCTATCACTTCTGTATCTGGCAGGTGTCTTTTTATCAGGCTTTTACCCCGCTCTTGTACTATCGAAATTCAGGCCTGTCGAAGTGCTCAAGGGAAATAGGTCTGGGGCAACAAAAGGGGCCGGGTTGCGAAAGGGCCTAGTCGTATTTCAGTTTGCTGCCTCGCTGTTCTTATTGATAGGTTCGTTGGTGATTTACCGGCAAATTCAGTTTATGCGCAATCAATCTTTGGGCATTGATATTTCGCAAACACTTGTATTGCCCCCTCCAATTGTGGCAGATTCTACCTTTTCAAACAAGAAAAGGGCATTCAAGCAATCTCTTCTACAACATTCTTTAATTCAAGATGTCACTGTGTCATCTTTTGTTCCTGGAACCGGTCCGGGTGATAATGCCGGAGGCATACGGTTGCTCAGCCAAGACGACACAGAACAAAAGCAATATAGGTTCATTCGTGTAGACCATGACTTTGTTGACCTTTTTGACGCCAAGATCGTAGCGGGACGCAAATTTTCAGAAGACTTCGGTACCGAAAGAACAAATGTGATCTTCAACAGAAAGGGAATTGAGCAGTTGGGTTTTGACAACCCCGAAGAAGCGATAGGAAAGCAGATCGAATTCTGGGGCGACCAATGTGAAGTTGTGGGGGTGATAGAGAATTTTCATCAAGAATCGCTCCGTGACGCCTACGAGCCACTTATTCTTGTTCTGAACCCTGATGTTTACGGATATTTTTCGCTCAAAATACAAACCGACCAGATCCAGCGAGGCCTTGCTTTGTTGCGATCGGAATGGGATACGTTTTTTCCAGGAAATACCTTCGAATATTTTTTTCTTGATGAAAGGTTCAATGCACAATATAAGGCTGATCGACGATTTGGAAAGGTATTCGGGGTCTTTACCGCCCTGGCCATCTTGGTGGCCTGTCTCGGACTGTTCGGTTTGGCCTCTTACACCACCTTACAGCGGACCAAGGAAATCGGGATCCGAAAGGTGTTGGGGGCTTCTGTGGTGCGGATTTTAAAGCTCTTATACAAAGAATTTGCCGTTCTATTGCTATTGGCATTCGTAATTTCAATACCCCTGGCATGGTACGTTATCAACAACTGGCTGAATGGGTATGCTTTCAGAATCAATATCCATTGGACCTATTTTGCGATTCCATTCTTTACCATCACCCTTATAGCGTTGTTGACGGTAAGTTTTCAATCGATAAAATCGGCCATGGCCAACCCCGTAAAAAGTTTACGGACGGAGTAAATCATCAAATCAATCGGAGAATCAATGTCATGTTAAAAAATCATCTAAAAATCGCCTTGAGAAGCTTAAAAAAGCAATCCTTTTTTACCTTGCTCAATACCCTGGGCCTCGCTATCGGTATCGCCGGAGGTTTACTTATTTCACTATATATCCATGACGAGCTGAGCTTTGATACCATGTTCACCGATGCCGACCGCATACATCGGGTCAATGCAGATATCAAGTTTGGTGGAGAAGACCGCAAATTCGCAGTTACCCCCGCCCCATTGGCAGAGACGATCGACAATGATTTTTCTGAAGTCGAGCTAGCAATGCGCTTTCGTACAAGGGGCAGCATGCTGGTCAGAAAATCAGATGCCGAAGTCAATGTAAAAGAAAAGCAATCGACTTTTGTTGATTCAACTTTCTTTAAAATGTTCGATATTAAGCTTTTGGTGGGCGATGTAAAGACTGCTTTAAAGTCGCCCAGTACTTTGGTAATGACCAAATCGGCCGCTGAAAAACATTTCGGCATTCAAGATGCCATAGGTCAGATCTTACTTTTGAACAATACAGAAACCTATACGGTTGCCGGGGTAATCGACGATCTGCCCAAGAATTCATTTCTAAGGGATCACACGATTTTCATGGCCATGGCCGGCTATGACGATTCTCGTGTAGTAAACTGGGGCAGTAATAACTATCAAACCTTCATCAAGCTGATCCCGTCTGCGCGCATAGAAGATTTACAGGCACCTCTACGAGCCTTTTTGGGGAAATATGTAATTCCTGGGGTACAGCAATATATGCCGGGCATTACCGAAGAACAGTTCAAAGCAGCTGGAAACCATCTGATCTATAGCACCATTCCGTTGACCGATATACATTTGAAATCTGACAGGGTGGCTGAAATAAGTGGCAACAATTCTATTCAAAGTATTTATATACTTTCTTTCATCGCCGTTTTTTTGATCGTGCTTGCCTGCGTGAACTTCATGAATTTGAGCACGGCCTATTCTTTGAAAAGAGCCAAGGAAGTCGGCATACGAAAAACGCTGGGTTCAAACAAGGGAGAGCTTATACGCCAGTTCTTGATTGAATCGGGCCTAGTTTCCTTTGGTTCACTTTTAGTGGCCCTTGTCTTGGCCATATTGGTTTTGCCCTATTTCAATGATCTGGCCGACAAGGATATTTCAATGCCTTATGCAAATCCATTTTTCTGGCTGACCTTATTTGTTTCGGGGATTGTTTTGGCCCTTTTTTCAGGAAGCTACCCAGCATTTTTTATGTCAAAATTTATTCCGGTCAAAGTGTTGAAAGGAACCAGCGGTAATAGTTTGGATGGAAAAAAAATTCGAAACGGTCTGGTGATATTTCAATTCGCGATTTCTGTTTTCTTGATAATTGGCACTATGGTCGTTTATCGCCAATTGCAATACATTCAGAACAAAGACCTGGGTTTTTCAAAAGACCAAGTACTGATAGTCAACGACGTTTTTACCATTGAAGATCAAATGACTTCTTTCAAAGAAGAGGTAAAAAAATTGGGGTTTGTCAAGAATGCCACCCTCAGCAGCTTTTTTCCAACGCCTTCGGGTAGGTCTGACAGCGTTTTTGCCCCTGAAGAAGGGGCCACCGATCAAGAAAATGCCGTAAGCATGCAAACATGGGGCGTTGACCACGATTATGTGTCGACCATGGATTTTGAGATTATCGCAGGTCGAGATTTTGACCGGAAATTCAAAAACGATTCCACCAGCATCATCATTAATGAATCGGCTCTTGCCACCATCGGGGTTTCCCCTGAAGAGGTTTTGGGTATGCGCTTTACACAGGGGCTGGGCCAAGAAAATCCTGAATACTTCACGATTATCGGTGTGGTAAAGAACTTTCACTTTTCCCCCTTCAGGGAAGAAATTGAAGCCTTGAGTCTTCATTTAAGTAGTTGGGCGGGTTCCATGGCCATAAAGCTCGAGACCGACAATTATGCCGAAGCGATAACAAGCGTTGAAGGGGTCTGGAGCAACATTGCCCCTGGCCAGCCCTTTGATTATTATTTCATGGAAGATTCATTTAACAACACCTACAAATCTGAACAACGCTTGGGTCGCATTTTCATCATATTTACCACCCTCTCTATTTTAATCGCCTGTCTTGGATTATTTGGGTTAGCGGCCTTCAATGCTGAAAAGAGAACCAAGGAAATAGGGGTCAGAAAGGTATTGGGCGCAAGTGTGGGCCAAATCTCATACCGACTTACGATGGACTTTATCAAGCTGGTCGGTATAGGTATACTTATTTCATTGCCCATCGGTTGGTATGCCATGAACAAATGGCTTGAAGATTTCTCGTATCGCATTGAAGTCAGCTGGTGGATGCTGGTCATTGCGGCCTCATTGGCAGTGGGCATTGCCATAATTACGGTAAGCTATCAAAGTATCAGGGCGGCAGTGGTCAACCCGGTAAAAAGTTTGCGTACAGAATAATCTCGACAACTATCCGGAATCGATCAAAAAATTGGAAATCATGTTAAGACACAACATTATACTTTTTCTAAGGAATATTAATAGAAACAAAAATTCTTTCTTGATCAATATGGTGGGGTTGTCTACCGGTCTGGCCTGTACTCTGTTGATATCGCTCTGGGTGCTTGATGAGCTTGGCATTGATAAATTCCATAAAGACCATGACCGAATCTATCAGGTGATAGAACATTTGGATTTTACCGATGGCATCGAGACGATGATAGAAACTTTCGGCCCTATGGCAGAATTGTTGGTTGATGAGATGCCCGAGGTAGAGTATGCCGCCGAGGCCATCCCTCCTTCTTGGTTTGGCAAGCACAATCTTTCCATTGGCGAGAAAAGTATCAAGGCAGTGGGTCAGATTGTCGGGAAAGACTATTTCAATATTTTTTCGTACGGGCTGCGCTATGGCGACAAAGATCGATTGCTTGAAGACCCCAACTCAATTGTCATATCAAAAGAATTGGCCGTAAGGTTGTTCGGTACCGCGGAAAATGTGCTCGGTCAAGCCATAACGTACGAACAAGACAAGCTGTTTACGGTATCGGGAGTCTTTGACGGAACCCCGTCCAATTCCACCGTCCAGTTCGATTTTGCCCTTTCCTCCCATGCCTATAAAGATGTCCCTCCATGGAATTCTCTTCATACATGGAACGGCAGTGGCCCCCAAGTGTATGTGCTGATAAAAGAAGGAGCCGATGTCAACGCATTGAATCGAAAGATGGACAAAATCCGAAAAAGTAGGAATGAAAATACCATTAGAACCGCAACCCTGGTACCCTTTTCTGAGCATTACCTCCATGGCACTTATGAAAATGGAAAACAGGTCGGGGGCCGAATCCAATATGTCAGGCTCTTTTCCCTTATTGCCCTTATCATTCTGGTCATTGCCTGCATCAATTTTATGAACCTCTCTACGGCAAGGGCAACCAAAAGATTGAAGGAGATCGGTGTAAAAAAGGCCGTAGGGGCAAACAGAAGGATTTTTATAGCGCAGTTTCTTGGCGAATCCATTGCAATGGCTTTTATGGCCTTAATCTTTGCATTTACCGTAGTGGCCCTCTTTCTCCCACAATTCAATGGAATCGTTGGAAAACAATTGGAAATGGACTTCAATGCACCCTTTGTGTTGATTGCTTTGGGCATTGCCTTTTTTACGGGCTTTTTTGCTGGGAGCTATCCTGCCATTTACCTGTCACGGTTCAATGCCGTGGCAATCCTAAAAGGAAAGCTGAGCCGATCTTTTGGAGAATTATGGACACGTAAGGGATTGGTCATCGTTCAATTCTCCCTCTCCATTGTTTTGATTGCATCGGTATTGGTGGTCTATAAACAAATGGATTATGTTCAAAGCCAAAACTTGGGGTATGGGCAAGACAATGTTGTCCTATTCGGTGTAGAGGGCAAGATAAAAACCCAAAAAGCCTCCTTTCTTTCCGAGTTAAAAAATATGCCCGGCGTACAGAACGCATCCACTACGACCCACAACATGGTGGGCCACAATTGGTCCGTTGGATTGGATTGGGAAGGCAGGAACGAAAGGACTATTGCTTTTCAGGTTGTTGGCGCCGATTACGGCTTTATAGAAACCATGAACATGGAAGTAGTGGCGGGTCGCAGCTTCAGCAGAGAATTTGGGGCTGATAGCTTAGGCCTTGTGTTCAATGAAACAGCCATTGCGACCATGGGGCTGAAAGATCCTTTGGGCAAGGTTGTACGGGGATTTTTTGGCCAAGGAAAAATAATCGGGATTGTCAAGGACTTTCATTTTAAGTCATTGCACGACAAGGTAGAGCCCCTGTTCATAACCATGATGCCCAATGCCACCAATAAGGTAATGGTTCGAATAGAGGCTGGCAAGGAAAAAGAGGCCCTTGCCCAAATGGAAGAACTGCATCGAACATTTAACCCTGACCTGCCCTTCGAATATGAATTTTTAGACAGCAACTTTCAAGAACTCTATACATCAGAACAACGGGTAGCCTCCCTGTCAAAGTACTTTGCCGGTTTGGCCATTCTTATTTCATGTCTGGGTTTGTTTGGCCTGGTCATTTTTACTACGGAAAGAAGACGAAAGGAAATCAGCATTCGAAAAGTCCTGGGCCAAAGCACTTCCCAAATTACGTTAATGCTTTCAAAAGGGTTTGTGCAACTGGTTTTGGCATCAATGTGTATTGCCCTGCCCATTGCCTATCTGTTGGCCAACCATTGGCTTTCAGGTTTTGCCTATCATATCCCATTGCGGGTTTGGTATTTTTTATCTGCGGGTTTTATCGCGATGTTGATTGCCATGCTTACCGTAGGGTCACAAACCATAACCGCCGCCAATAAAAATCCAGTCGGAGGCCTAAGGGAAGAATAATAAGATTGAGGTCATGTTGATTTTAGAGGATAAATCAGAAAAAAGTGAACTAAACAGCCAAAAAACTAAAAATCATGTTTAAAAACTATGTAAAAATCGGTTGGAGGAACTTAAAGGCAAATCGGTTGTTTTCACTGATCAACATCATCGGCCTGTCCATAGGATTGGTCATGACCATTTTATTGTTCCTGTTCATTTCAAATGAACTTAGTTTTAATAACATGTACCCTAAAAAAGACAGAATTCATAGGGTCTTGGTAAAAACCAGCAGCGAATTTGGCAATGAAATCTGGGCCACCGCACCCCCCGTAATGGCCTCGGCCCTAAAACAAGAGGTCACCAATGTCGAAACCGCGGCCAGGGTATATAAGCACAATTTTGGCAAAACCGCATCTGTTCGGGCAAACGACCAAAACTATACCGAAGACCTGTTCTTTTGGGTTGACAGAGAGCTTCTTGACATTTTCGATATACAATTGGTCAAAGGTAACGCAACAGATGCCCTCGATAGGCCAAACACCGTAATTCTATCTGAATCGGTTGCCCAAAAGTACTTTGATCAAGAGAATCCCATAGGCAAATCCATTCTTGTTGAAAATGGCAAGCAGCTCGAAATTACCGGTGTTTACAAAGATTTCCCTGCAAACAGCACTTTAGATGCCGAGATCATGGCCTCAAGCAACGGCTTTTGGTTCTATGAAAGAAAATCTTGGGGAAACGTAAGCTTTGAGACCTATTGCCTGTTAAAGGAAAATGTCACCATGGAGGAGACCGTTGCACAAATGGGCAAGGTGTTGGATGACAATGTAGATAAGAATGAACAATGGTACAGTTTGTCATTACAGCCCCTGGAAAGGGTTCATCTGTATTCAGCTTCATACCAAAACTCATATGCCTCTTATATCGGTGATATCAACGAAGTGCGAAACCTCGGCTATTTGGCCGCACTCATACTACTGATCGCCTGTATGAACTATATGAACCTTTCGACAGCGCGTTCACAAAAACGTTCAAAAGAGGTCGGCATCAGTAAAACCCTGGGGGCCTTGTCAAGATCGTTGGCCTTCCGATTTTATGTGGAAACCGGATTGATCACGGCCATATCGATAGTCTTGGGTATCATACTGGCCATTTTGGTGCTGCCCGGCTTCAATGCCCTGACCGGCCAAAAACTATCCTTAAGTCTTTTGGTAAGCGGAACCTTTGTTTGGGCCGTCTTGGGCATTTGGTTGTTGACCACCTTGATTTCAGGCCTATATCCATCGGTATATCTGTCAAAATATTCACCCAGAGAGGTGTTGTCACCCTCCTTAAAACAAGAAAAGGGCAATGTGTTTGTCAGAAAAGGATTGGTCGTGTTGCAGTTTGCCGCATCGGCCGCCTTGATTGTCGGGGTATTGGTCATTTACCAGCAAACCAAATACATACAAGACAAACAATTGGGGTTTTCGCCCGAAAATGTAATGGCCATTTCAACAAGGGGAATAAGGGGCGAGGAAAATAAAAACACTTTGGTACAAGAATTCAAGAAAAATGCCAATGTAAAATCGGTCGTCTTTGCCCAAGGATATCCTGGATTGGATGTCAGTGGCTATGTGCTTCAAAAAAACGAATCTGACGAAGAACAAGGTTTGGGCATACAGACCAATACAACAGAGGCCAATATTATCGATGTGCTGAAATTGAACCTTTTGGCGGGCAAGACCCTCCCTTTCAACAAAAATGCCAATGATACCGTAGTCGATGTAATACTGAACAAAAAAGCCATAGATTATTTGGGGTATTCTGCCGAAGAGGCCATTGGCAAAGAAGTGGGCATTTTTTATCGCAAGACCAGTAGAATTGTGGGAGTGGTCGAAGATTTCAATTTTGCCTCGCTGCATCAGCCCATCGGTGCCTATGCCTTTCACAACCATACAAGCGAGGCAAAATCCTATATCCTGGTCAGGTTTGATTCGGGCAATTTGGTAAATATGCTCCCACAATTAAAAAATGCCTTTTTAAAGGTGGTGCCAAACCTCGATTTCAATTATTCGTTCTTGGATCAAGACTTAGAGCGGCTATATGAGCGGGAAAAAAGAACGGCCAGTCTAAGCATCGTATTCAGCCTATTGGCCATTATCGTTGCCTGTTTGGGCCTGTTTGGGCTGGCGGCCTTTACCGCGGAACGGCGAAAAAAGGAAATCGGGGTGCGAAAGGTGTTGGGCGCAAGTGTTATGGGCATAGCCCAGATGTTGTCAAAAGATTTTCTGAAGTTGGTCTTGGTGGCCTTGGTCATTGCCTTTCCCTTGTCTTTTTGGATAATGTCGAGCTGGTTGGAAGGCTTTGCCTATAGAATTGACATTGAATGGGCGGTTTTTGCCATATCAGGTACCATTGCCATTCTGGTCGCCTTGGTTACCATCAGCTTTCAATCGGTAAGTGCGGCGATCGCCAACCCCGTGAAAAGTCTTAAGACAGAATAAATCATCTTCCGATAGCTATCGGGACAAAAAAACGAGCAGCTATGTTTAAAAACTATTTAAAAATCGCTTGGAGAAACCTTCTGAAGAACAAGGGGTATTCGGCCATCAATATTGGGGGGCTTGCCTTGGGCATGGCCGTTACCTTGATCATCGGTCTTTGGATCTATGATGAGCTGACCTACAACAATTATTTCAAGAACAAAGATAAAATTGCCCAAGTTTTTCAATCCCAAACCTTCAATGGACGAACAAGCACGGGACCTGCCATACCCTTGCCTTTAGAGCCTGCTTTGCGCGAGGTTTATGGCGACAATTTCAAGCACCTTATGATGTCATCTTGGACCCAATCAAGCTATATTGGGTATAAGGAAAATAGCTTGTCCCGGACAGGAAATTATATGCAGTCCAATGCGCCAGATTTATTGAACCTCGAAATCATCAAAGGCGAAAAAGATGGGCTTCGAGAGATTAATTCCATTATGCTATCCGAATCGCTCGCTTTTGCGTTGTTTGGTAACGAAGATCCCATTGGAAAGGTAGTAAAAATCAGTAACCAATACGACTTGGCGGTTTCAGCGGTCTATCAAGACATTCCTTTCAATAATACCTTCAATGATACCGACTTTATCATTTCATGGGACCATTACGTCGCCACAAGGGATTGGATTCAGGAATCATTGGACAATTGGGGCAATAATTCTTTTCAATTGTTCGTGCAGATTACCGACAATGCCACCTTTGATAAGGTAACCAACACCATCATCGATGTCAAAAAGGATGCTAATGAAGATATTGCGGAATTCGACCCGAGAATATTCTTGCTCCCTATGGAAGATTGGTATTTACGAAACAATTTTGAACAAGGCAAACAGGTTGGAGGGCGCATAAAATACGTTTGGTTGTTTGGAATCATCGGTGCCTTTGTACTGCTTTTGGCCTGCATCAATTTCATGAACCTGAGCACCGCGCGTTCTGAAAAAAGGGCCAAAGAGGTGGGCATTAGAAAATCAATCGGTTCTCAAAAAGGGCAATTGGTCTATCAATTTTTGAGTGAATCTTTTTTGGTAGTGCTTTTTGCCTTTGTTGTTGCACTGGCCATTGTACTGTTGTCTTTGAACGGATTCAATGAATTGGCGCGAAAAGAAATCGCCTTTCCTTGGGAAAACATCAGATTCTGGTCGATTTCCGTTGTATTTATTCTTTTTACGGCGCTGTTGGCCGGCAGTTATCCTGCATTGTACCTGTCTTCCTTTAGACCCGTTGACGTCTTAAAGGGAACTTTCAGAACTGGGAAATACTCGGGGCTTCCAAGGAAAATTCTGGTCGTTCTCCAGTTTACGGTTTCTGTTGCCTTTATTATCGGAACGGTCATCGTCATGCAACAGATCAACCATGCCAAAAACAGGCCCATCGGTTATGATAAGGAAGGCTTAATTCAGATACCCACTTGGTCTGTTGATTTTGTGGGCAAGACCGACCTCATGCGAGAGCAATTCCTGAAGTCTGGAGCGGCCGTGGCAATGGCTACATCAAGCAGCCCGACCACGCGCATTTGGTCTAACAGAAGCGGGTACACCTGGGAGGGAAAACCCGATGGCTTCCAGGAAGATTTCGCGTGGACCGAAGTCTCACCTGAATATGCCAGCACACTTGATCTCAAAGTGGTTCAGGGAAGGGACTTTTCAAGGGAAATCGCTTCTGATTCTTTGGGAATACTCATCAACGAAACGGCGGTTGAATATATGGGGGTAAAAAATCCTGTGGGCATGCTCATTCGAGATTCAGATGAAGAAGACCCCGGCCCGACCATGAAAATCATTGGCGTCGTCGAAGACATGATCGCCCAATCACCCTATGAGCCCGTTAAACAGGCTTGGTATGTTTATGATCGATACGAAAACTTTAGCTATTACAATCTACGGCTCAACCCCAATCAGAGTGCCAGTCAAAACCTGGCCGTCATCGAACGGGTGTTCAAAGAAAATTTCCCGGCCATCCCGTTCCAATATGATTTTGTCGATGATGAATACGCCGAAAAATTTGCGGCAGAACAACGAATAGGGACACTCTCTGGCATTTTTACCGCTTTGGCGATCCTTATCAGTTGTTTGGGCCTTTTCGGATTGACCTCTTTTGTCGCCGAACAGCGCACCAAGGAAATTGGGGTGCGAAAAGTATTGGGGGCCACTATTTTCAATGTGTGGAACATGCTCTCAAAAGACTTTTTGAAACTGGTCATCATCTCATGTTTCATTGCTGTGCCCATAGCCTATTATGTCATGAACGGTTGGCTGCAAGAGTATCCGTACAGGGTCATTTTGAAGTGGTGGATCTTCGTTTTGGCCATGTTGGGCGCCTTGGGCATTACGGTACTTACAGTAAGTTTTCAGGCCATCCGTGCCGCAAAACAGAATCCGGTGAAAAGTTTGCGCACCGAATAAACAAAAACCGAGCAGTCATGTTAAAGAACTATTTAAAAATCGCTTGGCGCAATTTATGGAAGAACAGAATTTACTCGGTCATCAATGTAAGTGGGCTGGCCATTGGCATGGCCGTGGCCTTGATGATCGGGTTGTGGGTGGTAGATGAATTGACCCATGACCACTATTTTACGAGTCGAGACCAGATTGCCCAAGTTTATCAGAACAGAACAAGAAATGGAAGTATAAATACTGGAAATGCCGTATCCAGACCTTTGGAGTTTGTGCTCAGGGAACAATATGCAAATCATTTCAAGCATATAGTAATGGCGTCATGGGAATGGAAACAAAGCCTGGCATATGATGACAAAATCATTTCCCGTATGGGGAATTATATGCAGGCCGGCATCACCGATATGTTGGACCTAAAAATGGTGAACGGCCAGAAAAATGGCCTGCAAGATATCGATGGCATTATGTTGGACAAATCAACTTCCCAAGCTCTTTTTGGGTCTGAAGACCCCATAGGAAAGGTTGTCAGGGTAAATAACGAAATTGATGCGACCGTGACCGGGGTGTATGATGATATACCCTTTAACAATTCGTTCCATGGTCTCCAATTTTTGATGCCCTGGGAAAGGTACGTGGCCTGGCGTGAATGGGTCTCGGAGGCCAGGGATAATTGGAACAACAACTCATTTCAGATGCTGGTACAGATTGCTGACAACATAGAGATGGACGAGGTTACCACTATAATCAAAGACGTCAAGAAAGACCAACTCCCCGAGGCCCAAAGCAATCCACAACTCTTCCTTTTTCCAATGAAAGATTGGTATCTGCGCAATAACTTTGAGGAAGGTCGCCAAGTAGGTGGTCGTATTACCTATGTTAAGCTATTTGGTTTTGTAGGCGTTTTGGTGTTGGTGCTGGCCTGTATCAATTTTGTGAACCTCAGCACGGCACGGTCTGAAAAAAGGGCAAAAGAGGTAGGGCTTAGAAAAACGATAGGCTCAAATCGAAGCCACTTGGTGCATCAATTTCTTGGAGAATCCTTTTTGGTGACCCTATTGGCCTTCTTTTTTGCAGTTATCTTGGTGCTGCTCTTCTTGAATGGCTTTAACCAACTGTCTGGGAAGGAAATACAATTCCCTTGGAAAAGCCCATTATTCTGGATGGCTTCAATGCTCTTTATATGTATTACGGCATTGCTATCGGGAAGCTATCCGGCATTGTACCTATCTTCCTTTAGGCCCATAGAAGCCTTGAAGGGCACATTTAAGGTAGGGCGGTTTTCGGTTCTTCCCAGAAAAGTGTTGGTAGTACTTCAGTTTTCGGCATCGGCGGCATTTATCATCGGTACCCTGGTGGTATTGCAACAGATTCATTTTGTAAAGAACAGGCCTGTTGGCTATGATAAGGAGGGGCTCATACAAATTCCTGCCGCGGGACGGGAGTTTTCAGAAAAAAGAGAACTGATTCGAAGAGAGTTCCTAGCGTCGGGTGCCATAACGGAAATGTCAACCTCTAGTGCCCCTACCACTGAAGTCTGGTCAAATGCAGGCAACTATACCTGGGATGGGAAACCAGACGATTTTCAAGTAAGTCTGGCTTGGACTCTTGTATCTCCAGAATATGCCAAGTCGCTTGGTTTAAAGGTAATCATGGGAAGAGACTTTTCAAGAAAATTTCCAACAGATTCCAATGCCGTTCTTATCAATAAGGCGGCAATGAAATACATGGGCTTTTCCGATCCGATTGGCAAATACCTAAGAAATTCGGATACTGAGAGCCCCGATCCCCCTTTAAAAATCATCGGAGTGGTCGAAGATATGATCGTACAATCTCCTTTTGAACCGGTAAGACAAGGGGTTTATGTATTCGACAAATATGGCATAACCAATTTTTTCAATCTTCGGCTAAATTCACAAAAAAGTACAGAGGAAAACCTTGTAAGCATAGAGAATGTGTTTAAGGAGCACTTTCCAAAAGTCCCATTCGACTTCCAGTTTGTTGACAACCAATATGCGGTCAAATTCCAATCAGAGGAGCGTGTGGCGAGTTTGGCCAGTATTTTTACGGTCCTGGCAATTTTTATAAGCTGCCTGGGGCTCTTTGGGCTTACCGCTTTTGTCGCCGAACGGCGTACCAAAGAAATTGGGGTTCGAAAAGTATTGGGGGCATCGGTATTTGGCCTATGGAGAATGCTTTCCAAAGACTTTTTGTCCCTGGTTCTCATTGCATGCACGGTCGCTATACCCGTAGCATTTTATATAATGAAAGGATGGTTGCAAAATTATACCTATAGAATCGACTTGTCATGGGTCATATTTGCGGCGGCCATTTTCGGAGCCCTGTTTATCACCGTCGTTACGGTAAGTTTTCAGGCCATAAAGGCCGCCAATACCAATCCGGTAAAGAGTTTGCGAACCGAATAAATAGTGCTTTTGGCTACGTCTGTCTGCCGACAAGACAGGCTCAACCAACAAAATAGAAGATGTCTGGGCGTAGCCGAAGGCACACAGAACGAACACTTATGATACGAAACTATTTCAAAATCGCATGGCGGAATCTCGCCAAAAGAAAAGTATTTACGGCCATTAATGTTTTAGGGCTGGCAATAGGCATCACCTGTGCTGGGCTGATATTGCTTTGGGTCGAAGATGAAATGAGCTTTGACAATGTGTTTCCCAAGCAAGATACGGTATATTACGTGCCTACAAACCAAACATTTGAGAACGAGATTTATACCTTTTATTCCACCCCTGGCCCCCTGGCCGAGGACTTAAAGGATGAAATCCCCGAAATCATCAAGTCGGCGACAACTTGGAGCGGAGAGATTTTGCTGACCCAAGGGGATACGCGGATCAACAGATGGGGAAGGTTTGTCCAACCTGATTTTGTCGATATTTTTAGCCTTCGCTTTGTAGAAGGAAATGCCCAAAAAGCACTAATTGCGCCAGATGCCATTGTCTTGACCCAAAAAACGGCCCATGCCCTTTTTGGCAAAGAAGTCCGAGCACTTGACCAAATGGTGCAGATCAACAATAAACACACCTTTACGGTAACCGGGGTCGTAGAAGACTTGCCACGAAACGTAACCTTTGGATTTGGGTGGTTGCTGCCATTAAAAAGTTTCGGGTTTGGGGAAGAAGATATGTCATGGACAAAGGAATACGGCAACAACTTTGCAGACACTTTTGTTGAACTGGCCCCCGAAGCAGATTTTGCCCAGGTTGACGCGAAGGTAAGGGCAATGATCCCTTCCAAAATGAAAAAAAGCGACAATACCTCAAACACCTATGCTTTTTTGCATGCTATCAAGAACTGGCATTTGCGTTCTGATTTCAAGGATGGGAAAATAGTGGGGGGCCAAATAAAATCGGTTCGGTTAATGGCACTGATCGCCTTTATCATCCTTTTAATTGCCTGCATCAATTTTATGAACCTGAGCACGGCACAGAGCGAAAAAAGGGGTAAGGAAGTTGGGGTGCGAAAAGTGTTGGGATCCAATAAAAAAAGGTTGGTAGGCCAGTTTCTGATCGAAGCCCTCATTATTGCCGGTCTGGCGTCTGTCTTAAGTGTCTTCGCCATAATGATAGCATTGCCCTTTTTTAACTCACTTATTGAAAAAGAACTTGATTTTAACTTTTTTGAGCCCTTACATCTATTTTCTCTTTTGGGCATTACATTGCTCTGTGGGCTTTTGGCAGGATGGTACCCCTCACTTTACCTATCCTCCTTTAGACCCGTACAAATCCTTAAGGGAGTTCGAAGAAATCAAGGGGGTGCGGCCTTAATGCGCAAGGGCCTTGTGATTACCCAATTTACGATTTCGGTGGTCTTTATTATAAGCACCATCATTGTCTATCAACAGATACGACACAGCAAAGTAAGGGATTTGGGGTACGATAAGGAAAATTTGATCAATATGCCTGTGACCGGAGATATGATCAAAAACTTCATCCCTATAAAACAGGCCTTAATTGCTTCTGGACAGGTCGAAGACGTTGCCCTTATCAATACACTTGTGCTTTCAAGTGGAGATAACGGATCAGGGCTAACTTGGCAAGGGGGAGCGAACACCAAAGATGTACTGGTTCGGTTTCGATACATCAGTCCCGGTTTTTTTGAAACGGTAGGTCTAAAGGTGCTCGAAGGTCATGGCTTTAATGAAAATATGGCTGCAGATAGCACTAATACCATCATTACCCAATCGTTTGCCAAATTAATGGGCAAAGGAAGTGCCGTAGGGAAAACCATCAATAGGCATGGCTCCATCTATCATGTGATAGGGGTAGTAGATGACTACCGATACGGAAATATGTACAGCAATGAACATCCTGGCCCGGTCATGTTCTTTAACCATCCCGATTGGGCGAGGCAACTTTATATCAAAGCAAGGCCAGATGTGTCCATGGCGGAAATCATTCCCAGTGTTAAAAAGATAATGGAAAAATATAACCCCGCATTTCCCTTTGAATACCGATTTGAAGATGATCTGTTCAACAACAGGTTTAAGGGCGAAGAGTTGTTGGGCGATTTGTCAAGGGTTTTTTCTGTATTGGCCATTTGTATCGCCTGCTTGGGTCTTTTCGGGTTGGCAGCCTTTATGGCCGAACAGCGAAAAAAGGAAGTTGGCGTACGAAAAGTATTGGGGGCGACCGCTTTGGGAATTGTCCAAATGTTGTCTACAGATTATTTGAAACTAGTGGTTGTGGCTTTGGCCATGGCCTTTCCAATAGCCTATTGGATCATGTCAAATTGGCTAGAAAAATTTGCCTACCGCATTGATGTGGGCTGGACAGTTTTTGCAATGGCCGGAACAATTGCCATAGGAATTGCACTATGTACCGTTAGTTTTCAGGCCATACGAGCAGCCAATGTGAATCCGGTAAAGAGTTTGCGAACTGAATAAACAATGTTTTTGGGCACGCCTGTCTGACGACAAGGCGGGCTAACCGTCAAAGAAGATGACCGAGCGTGGTCAAAGCACTTGTGCTGAGCCCATCGAAGCATCAAAAATTAAACCTCATGATAAAACAAAATCTGAAACTGTTCTTTAGGAATATAAAGCGAAACAAAGGAACATTTCTTATCAATACCCTGGGCCTTGGGGTCGGTATTGCTTCGTTCTTGATCTTGGCTATCTATGTCTATAACGATTTGACCTACAACCATTTCAACACCAACCTCTCAAACATCTACAGAATTCAAGAAGTATATGGAGATGGTACGGGCACGGCGACCAAAGGGCTCTTACTGCCGCAAATAAGGCAAGAAATTCCGGAGGTCGTCAACGGAACCCGAATTTTTGATTGGGATGGCTATCGATTGAGTCACGGCGACAAGGCCTTTTTAGAGAACGTCTATTATGTAGATACTGGGTTCTTTTCAGTCTTTAGCTTTCCTTTTGCGGCAGGTAATCCCAAAAATGTGCTGAACGAAAAATACAGTGCCGTGATAAGCAAGCCGTTTGCCTTGAAATATTTTGGCGCGTCCCCTGCCCTTGGCAAACAATTGCAAGTAGGTTTTGAAGACATATTCTTGACCGTTACAGGGGTCGTGGACATACCAGAAAATTCATCGGTAAAGTTTGATATTGTCACTTCGTATGAAAGCGGAGAAAGCATTTCACCCTGGGTCAAAGACGTACATGACTGGTACAACACGTTTTCAGAAACCTATGTTGTGCTCCAAGAGGGAATTGCCCCTTCGGCCATTCAAAAAAAGCTTAAGAGTATTGTCAAAGAGAATTTTCTTCCGGTGGGCGAAAACAACACGACCATTCATCTATTGCCCTTTTCCGACTACCACGCCGCAGAAGAATCCAATCAGACCTTGATTGTTATTTTGGTCATTATCGCCCTGGGAATAATAAGCATCGCCATTGTCAATTTTATCAATCTGACCATTGTAAATGCGTTGTCAAGAACCCGTGAAATTGGGGTCAAAAAAGTTCATGGGGCGTCAAAAAAACATGTTTCCCAACAGATTATGGTCGAGTCTTTTGTCATAGGCCTTATCGCACTACTGCTTGGTATCTTGCTTTTGCTCACCTTCTTGCTTCCCTCCTTTAATTCCCTTTTCGGAATGAACTTGAACCTACAATCGTTCAACCCTTATTTTCTAGGGGCATTACTTCTGGGCATCTGGATTTTTGTAGGGCTGTTTTCGAGCATAGTACCATCATTGCTTTGGTCGCAGAGCAAACTGGTCGAAAACCTTCAAGGAAAATTTTCGTCGAAAGGCAAGCCGGGCTTTTCAAAATACTCATCCGTGATCATTCAATTTGTAATCGCCATCGTTTTGATATCGGGAACCATTTTCGTTAGGAAGCAGATTGATTTCATGCTCAAAAAAAATCCAAAGTTTGACAATGAAAATGTCATAGTGGCCGAAACCGATTTTTGGAAACACAACGATATTGACCTCGCATCGGGCAAACTTGGGGTGATATCCGAAGAGTTGGCGCAAAGCCCGTTTGTTGCCTCGGTAAATTTTACGGGAAGCATTCCGGGCGACTACGATGAAAATTACAACACCTTTTATCCCATGGGTAAAAGCGCCCTTCCAAACATTAGCCTAAGAAAATCGTATGTGGGCAAAGACTATTTCAAAACAATGGGCATATCGATTTTGAGCGGGCATGGATTTGACAAAGAACCTACCGCACTCAAAAACACGGTGGTTTTGAACAAAACGGCCATGGATCGACTGGGCTTCACTATTGCAGAGGGTCAAATCTTGGTAGAGGGAAGAGAAGGCGGAACACAATTTCGTGTGGTCGGGGCGATCGATGATTTTAGCTATCAAGGGGTTCAGCGTGCCACCGAGCCGTTGGCACACTTTTTTGTGGAACAGGAAACCCTGATGAATTGGGATTACCTGACCGTACGCTCACAAAAGGGCGCGGTTTTACAAGTCATCGATCTTTTAGAGGACAAGTGGCAAGAACTGCTTCCTGAAACGGGATTGTCCTATTTTTTTGCCGACGAAAAGTTGAACGTTTATTACAAAGAATATGAGCGGGTGAATACCTTGGTCATGTGGTTTTCACTGCTGGCCATAGCACTATCGTGCATGGGGTTGTTCGCCTTGGCGTCATACACCATGGCCCGACGAACCAAAGAAATTGGCATTAGAAAGGTAAACGGTGCCACCGTTGCCCAAATTCTTTCACTATTGAACAAAGACTTTATCAAATGGGTGGCCATTGCTTTTGTGATCGCGGTTCCAATTTCGTGGTATGCCATGACCAAATGGCTAGAGGGTTTTGCCCATAAGACCACTATAGATTGGCAGGGATTTGCCTTAACGGGAACCATTGTCTTGGTCATAACACTGGTAACGGTCAGTTGGCAAAGTTTTAGTGCCGCAAACGGCAATCCCGTCGATGCACTAAAAGACGAATAAAAAAATTGGCCGATTAAAAACAAAAACGAACCATCATGTTTAAAAATCAATTGAAAATCGCTTTGAGGAGCCTCTTGAAAAGAAAGGTGTTTTCTTTGATCAATATTGTAGGGTTGGCCATCGGTTTTGGCTGTGCCATCATTGTCTTTCTATTTGTCAGCCACCATTTGAGCTATGACAAATTCCACTTGAACGGTGACCGCATTTACCGTTTTGTGACCGAAGAACAATTGGACGGTATCCATTATTCGGCCTCCGTGCCCCCCGGGTTCGCAAACGCTTTCAAGGAAGACTACGCCTATGCCGAAAAAATGGCCAAAGTAGTTTACTGGGGTGATGAGGTATTGACCATTGAAGATCGCAACCTAAAAATAAACATGGACGAAGAAGTGCGTTTTGTGGAGGCTGATTTCTTTAACATTTTTAACTTTCCCCTGATCAATGGTTCACATGAAGTTCCCCTGAACGAGCCCAATACCGCCGTCATTACAGAAGATATGGCAGAACGCCTTTTCGGACAGGAAGAACCTGTTGGCAAAGCGTTTTTGTTTGGAAACAAAGAGCTTATCACGGTCACCGGAGTACTAAAAGAGTTTCCGGTTACCTCTGATTTCAAAAGCAGCATTTTTATTTCATTTCCTACGTTGAAATCCTTTTCACGTTTTATGTCAAGTGAGTCCTGGGGTGGTATTTCCACAAACCTAATGTGTTTTGGTTTGCTGCACCCAAATCAAGATATCGAAGCCATTGAAAAGAGTATAGTAGCTTACCCAGAAAAGTTTCGGCCGAATTCAAAGAACAAACATGTTTATAAACTTCAGCCCCTTTCAGAAATGCACTTGAACACCACATATGGTGGTGGAATCAACCGTTCTACCTTGTGGATTTTTTCATTGATTGGGGTGTTCATCTTGGGTATGGCTTGCATCAATTTTGTCAATATATCAACAGGCCAGTCGCTGTACCGTTCAAAGGAAGTAGGGATGCGAAAAGTAGTTGGGGGTGTAAAAACCCAACTCTTTTGGCAGTTCATGATAGAAACCTTGCTCACCGGTTTTTTGGCCTTGCTGGCCGGCATTGGATTGTGTTTCTTGGTGTTGCCTTGGTTCAACTCTGTTTTTGAACTAACCCTGTCCATGGGATCACTCCTGAACATTGTTGCCATTGGCTTTATTCTGGCCCTTTTAGGTTTGGTCACATTTTTTGCCGGAAGTTATCCGGGGGTACTTATGGCAAGGGTAGCACCCATTTCAGCTCTAAAAAATCAGCTTTCCGCCAATGACATCGGCGGTTCAAATACACGAAAAGTTTTGGTCATTGCACAATTCACCATTGCCATCATTTTAATTGTGGGCACCGTTGTGGTGAACAAACAGTTGAGTTATGCCATGACCTCCGATTTGGGATACGACCGTTCTGCCGTTGTGATGGTTGAAATTCCAACAAATGATGTTCTTCCTGTTCAAGTAGAGGGGCTGAAAGAGCGCTTGTCCAAATTTTCTGGAGTAGAAAAAATCAGTAGATGCTTGGCCTCACCAGGTGCCGCCTATTTAGAGTGGAGTACCAGTGTTCAATACAACAATAAGGCCGAAGCTGAAGAATTCAGCATTATGGTAAAAGCTGGCGACAAAGACTACGTAGATACTTTTGGAATCCCGCTGGTCGCTGGCAGACATTTTGTAGAGAAAGACACCTTAGATGAGGTAATGGTCAATGAAACCTTTGCCAGAAAAGTAGGGATTACCAATGTAAATGATTTGTTGGGAAAACAGATTGCCATTAATTCGGGCAGGGTTAAAGCGAGTATTGTTGGAGTAGTGTCCGACTTTCATGATCAATCTTTTGAAGGGAGCATTAATCCCGTTTTTATTGGGCCGCTTGTAGATGTCTATAATGAATTTGCCATTAAAATCAATATGGCACAGGCATCACAGACCCTTTCCGATATTGAAGCGGAATGGACCAAATTATTTCCGGAGTTCGTATTCAATTATGATTTCTTGGATGAACGTGTAGCCGAGCAATATCAGAAAGAACAACAGTTTCTTTCGTTGACCAAGGCCTTCTCGCTATTGGCTATTTTAATCGGATGTTTGGGGGTATACGGACTCATAAGTTTCTTTATTGGCCAAAAAACCAAGGAAATAGGTATCAGAAAAGTGCTGGGCAGCAACTTGGGTCAAATTTTGAAGCTGCTCACAAAAGACTTTGTGGTAATGATTTTGCTCGCCGGGGCAATTGCCTCGCCCATTGCTTGGCTTGTTATGAACCGGTGGCTCGAGAGCTATCAATATCGCACACAAATTTCATGGTGGGTATTCGTTTTGGCCATCGGCGGGGTAATACTTATCACCATGACCACCATGGCCTACAAAACCATTAAAGCCGCCAATGCCGACCCGGTAAAAAGCTTACGCGCAGAATAGCCCAAAAGGTAATAAAAAGAACAATTATGTTTAAAAACCACCTGAAAATCGCTTGGAGAAGCCTCTTAAAGAACAAAGTGTTTTCGGTCATTAATATTATTGGCCTATGCATTGGGCTATGTGCCGCCATGATCATCGGGGCCATAGTGTATTACGATCTTTCTTTTGACACCTTTCATAACGACAAAAACAGAATATATAGGGTTTCCAGCGTCATTACATTCGGCGAAGATAGGTTTACCAACCGAGGGGCGGCACTTCCCTTGATGCAGGTTCTAAGAGATAATGCTCCTGAAGTTGAGCTGGTCGTGCCTACCTTAAACGCCTATATCCAAATGGTGGAAAACCATAGAACCAATGCTAAGTTCAAAAATCCAACAGATGTTATTTTTACTGATGACACCTATTTTCAGTTGTTGAAATACCCTTGGCTTGCCGGAGATCAAAAAACGGCCCTGTCACGACCGGGACAAATCGTCTTAACAAAAGAAATGGCCAAAAAATACTTTCCGAATGCC
This sequence comes from Allomuricauda sp., assembly GCA_028289745.1. Lineage (GTDB taxonomy): Bacteria > Bacteroidota > Bacteroidia > Flavobacteriales > Flavobacteriaceae > Flagellimonas_A. Next base: position 22,137 of record JANQOD010000122.1, read on the forward strand.
CAAATGCAGCAAATTTTGGGGCAAAATTTGGTATATAACGATTCTATCCCGCTCACTGTAAGTGGTATTGTGTCTAGATTTACCGAAAAAAGTGATTTCACCTTTAAAGAATTTATTTCGTTGTCCTCCGCCCAACTATTTGGAAAGGAAAATGTGGCCTACTCTTCAAACTGGAACGACACCAGTTCTGACAATCAAATTTTCGTGAAATTAAAAGAGCGGGGCAACAAAGCTTCCCTACAGTCTCGCTTGAATGCCCTCGCCGCAGAACATAAGAACAAAGCCGACTGGGCCACAAATTTTGAGCGCTCCTTTAAATTGCAACCTTTGGCTGATTTCAGGTTTGGAGCACAACTTGATGTGCCTCCGCCGGGCAGCGTCCCCTATCGGTCAGATGTAAAGGTTCTTATGGCCTTAGGCTTTGTCGCACTGTTTCTGTTGCTATTGGGCTGTGCCAATTTTATCAACCTCAACTCAGCACAGGCCTTAACAAGGGCCAAAGACATAGGCATACGAAAGACCTTGGGCAGTTCCAAAAAGCAAGTCATCCAACAGTTTTATTATGAAACCTTGATTTTGACCACAATAGCGGCATTGCTGTCACTACTCATTGCTCCCTTATTGTTGAATCAATTTCAAGACCAATTACCTGTGGGCATCACAATGGGCGTGCTGTATAAATGGCAGGGCCTTTTGGGCATAGTGGCCTTGATTTTCATGGTCAGTCTAATTTCCGGACTTTATCCGGCTTGGGTACTCTCTGGCTTTAATCCTGTCTCGGTGCTAAAAGGTCAGATGGTCAAGGGAACCAAGGGAACCCGATTACGAAAGGGGTTGACCGTTTTTCAGTTTGTGGTCGCCCAAGTGTTCATCATCGCCACTTTGGTAGTGGGAAAACAACTTTATTTCATTATGCATAAGGATATGGGCTTTAAAACCGAGAACATTGCATATGTGCACATTCCAAGGCCAAATAACACACCCCAAGTAAAAAAGGAACGGCTCTTTGGGGCGCTCAAAGATATTGAGGGTCTTTCCAACATTAGCTATGGTCGTGCCACACCTGCTTCAACCAATTATTGGACCACCATGTTGGGCCATTTTGATGAGCAAAAAGAGATGTTCCAAGATACCCAAATGTTGATAGGCGATCTCAACTACACCAAAACATATGATATACCCCTTATTGCCGGTCGAGAAAGGCTCAATGACAGTATAAAGGAATTTGTGGCCAACGAAGCTTTGGTCAAAGCCTTGGGCTATGAAAATCCTACAGACATTATTGGCACCAATCTAAAGTATGACACGGTAAATATTCAAGTGGTCGGTGTCATTGCCAATTTTAATCAGCACTCATTGCATTCTACCATAAAACCTATGGTGCTGACCGGCGATTGGAGCAGTAACCGATATTCCAATTTTACGAGCGTCCATTTTGATTTGGGCGATGATTCGCATCAGTGGTCAACAAGTATCAAGGCCATAGAGAAAGCTTGGGCATCAATTTATCCGGAAGAAGAGCTGGAAATCCATTATATGGACAATACCATAAAAGGATTCTACCAAAAAGAACGTCGGACCGTAAAACTCCTTCAATGGGCAACTGCCCTTGCCATCATCATCAGTTGTTTAGGATTGCTCGGTTTGGTCATTCATGGCACTGAAAGAAAGACTAAGGAAATCAGTATTCGAAAAGTGTTGGGTGCTTCATTGGCCCAATTGAATATGTTATTATGTAAAGAATTTGTGTTGTTGGTGGGCATTGCATTTGTCATTGCCGTGCCCTTGACATGGTATGGCCTTAACGACTGGTTACAAAATTTTGCCTTTAAAACCCATCTAAGTTGGTGGGTCTTTATTAGTGGAGGATTGGGCATGTTGATCATCGCACTTATGGTGGTCAGCATACGTACCCTATCGGCGGCGCGGGCCAACCCGATCAAAAGTTTGCGAACAGAGTAGATCTGCTAATTTTAGTTGTAAATACATTAGACAAACACTGTCAAAATATTTTACAGCAATATCTTCGATATTTGATTTAAAAAACTACAAATCAGTCTATTGTGATTTTGGCATGATAATCGTTTTTTTAATGATACTCAATCAAAATACGAGCAGTCATGTTCAAAAACCATATCAAAATAGCTTGGAGGAACCTAACAAAGAACAAACAGTACGCGGTCATCAATTTGGCTGGGCTCAGCGTTGGTATGGCCTGCTATATTCTTATTGCCCTTTTCATTCAGTTCGAACTAAGTTATGACAGACATCACCAGAAGGCAGATCGTATTTACCGAATCGCACAACAACAACCTGGTAATGAATATAGGGGCACGGACAAGTTTGCACTGGCACCGTTGCCGTTATCTGAGGCCTTGGTTTTAGACTATCCTGAAGTTGAAGCGGTGACCAATGTCAATCAAGATTTCACACTATTGATTAAGGGGGAAGAATCTTTCGGGGAACAAGGGTTAGCCACCGATTCCCATTTTTTTGATGTTTTCAGTGTTCCTTTGGTTCAAGGTAATCGCAACGATATACTTAATGATCCCAATACCATTGTACTGACCGAATCACTATCAAAAAAACTGTTTGGAACAGATTCTCCCCTGGGCAAATCAATACTGTACGCCAGAAATAGAAACATGACGGTAGTGGGTATCGTTCCCGATCCCCCAAAAAACCAGCATTTGAACTATAGTTATATCATCTCATATAAAATCAGGGGCTATTACCCCAATGATGTGGGAAACTGGGTCAGCAACAATTATCATGCTTATCTGGCATTGAAAGAAGGTAGCGATTATCTTACACTTCAAGAAAAGATGAAGCGCTATGATGAAATAGCAAAACCGGGCTATGAACAATTGGGGTTTAATTTTTATCCCCATTACTTTCTCCAGCCGCTAAAGGACATCCACTTGCATTCCAATATGAACATGGAAATCGGAGCCAATGGAGACATTCGATATGTGTACCTGTTTGGGGCCATAGCACTGATCATACTTTTTCTGGCATCCATAAACTACATAAATCTGGCAACCGCCAAGTCTGCTCAACGTGCCAAAGAAGTTGGGGTATCAAAAGTGCTGGGCGCAAAAAAAAGAAATCTTACCGTACAGTTTCTCGCTGAGTCTTTTTTGCTTACCATAGCGAGTGTATTGATTGCCATTGGAATTACTTTTTTGGTCCTTCCGTTTTTCAATACATTATTGGCACAGGAAATTCCTTTTGATGTGGTCGGAAGCTGGTGGATAATTGCCTTAATGATTTTTGTCGCCCTCTTAATCGGTGTACTTTCAGGCCTGTATCCTGCCCTGTTCTTATCGGCCCTTAGCCCTGTGAGGGCATTAAAAGGAGATTTCATGAAAAGTCACAAGAATGGTAGTTTTTTGAGAAATGCACTGGTCGTGGGGCAGTTTATTGTTGCCGTTTCGTTGGCCATAGGCAGTATCGTCATACATCAACAACTTTCCTATATCCAAAACAAGAAGCTGGGTTATACCAAGGAACAGATTGTACACGTACCTTATTTTCAAAACGAAATCTCAGCGAAAAGAGACGTAATTCGGAATCAGTTATTAAGCCATCCAAAAATCAATAAAGTGTCTATAAGCACACAGTTGCCCATGAATATTACCAGTCAAGGAATTGTGAGCGAATGGGAGGGCAACAAAGGAGACGAAGACCTTTATATCTACAGGTGTTATGTTGACCATCACTTCATCGATCTTTTTGAAATGGAAATTGTAGAGGGGCGCACGTTCTCAAATAAAATTCCGTCTGATTCATCGGCTGCCTATATTTTAAATGAATCGGCCCTAAAAAAAATGGGCTGGAAAACCGCAGCAGGCAAAAAGTTCAGGGACGGAACCGTTATCGGGGTTGTAAAGGACTTTCACTTACAAACTTTTGATTTGACCATTGAACCCCTTTTTATGACCATGCCAAGTATTGCCCAATTGGACAATTTTGGCCAGGTCATCCTAAAGATGGATACAGAAGATTTTGCCAGTACGAAAGGTTTTATTGAAAAGACCATGAAGGCCGTGGTGCCCATGGTCAATTATGAGGCCCGTTTTATGGAAGATTCCTATGCCCAACTCTACGATAAGGAAGCCCGATTGGGAAAGGCGTTCAGGGTATTTACCTTGTTGGCCCTATTTATAGCCGCTATGGGATTATTCGGACTTGTTTCCTTCAATGTGGTTCAACGCACCAAAGAAATTGGAATACGCAAGGTTTTGGGTTCTTCAGTCATTGGAATTGTTAATTTAGTCGCCAAAGACTTCCTAAAACTTGTTCTTCTGGCAATTGTTCTAGCCGTGCCAATAGCCTTTTTGGTTATGAATGATTGGCTGCAAGATTATGCCTATAGAACAAAAATTCAATGGTGGGTATTTCTTTTGGTGGGCATTGCTACAATCGGTATTTCGTTTATCACTATTTATTTTCAAAGTTTTAAAGCTGCTTCAAGTAATCCCGTAGAAATTCTACGAACCGAATAAGTTGAATCATTTAACAATTAAAATAACGGTACCACCAAAAAACAGACACTTTTTGAGCCATCACCATAAACCCTAAAAAATGTTTAAGCACAATATTTTATTGTATTTAAGAAAAACCCAAAAGCACAAAAGTACCTTTTTCATCAACTTGGTAGGTTTATCATCGGGCTTGGCCTGTGTGTTGTTGGTGTATCTCTGGGTGTCTGATGAACTTGCGATGGATACCTTTCATGAGCACGATGAGCGACTGTACCAAGTACGTAGAAATGTGCCGGTGGCCCCAGGAGAATTGGCCACCTTCTCTACAAATTCAAGTCTAATGCTCACCGCCTTGCAAGAGGAGGTGCCGGAAGTGGAATTGGCGACAGCGGTCTACGAACTTAGCAATATGTCTCGCTTAGAAGCCGAAGACAAAAAAATAAGTGCCCCTGGTGTAATGGCAAGTCAAGACTTTTTCAAGGTGTTTTCGTACCCTTTACTTTCAGGGGATAAAAACACAGCCCTAACCGACGTAAATACCGTGGTCATTTCGAGGGAACTGGCAACCAGCTTTTTTGGCGAAGAAATTGACCCTATGGGCAAAACAATTGCCATTAAAGATGGAGAAGAAGAAATCGACGAGGTTTTTACCATATCTGGAGTTTTTGAGATACCGCAAAACGCTTCACGGCAATTCGATTTTATCTTACCCTACAAGACCTTTCTTAAATATAGAGATCCAGATGATATAGCATGGTATAGTAATAGTTCAAATGTCTATGTTCTTTTAGCGCCCAAAACAGATATCAAGGCGTTCAACGAAAAGATGGCAGGTTTTGTATCAAAACGTCACAAGTATGTAAAGGGCGAACAAGTGTTGTTTACCAAATACAGCGACAACTACCTGAGGGGAAATTATGAAAATGGAAAACAAGTCGGTGGGCGAATCAATTATGTAATGCTATTTTCGATTGTGGCCCTTTTCGTGCTATCCATTGCGTGCATCAATTTCATGAACCTATCTACGGCAAGGGCTACAAGAAGATTGAAGGAAGTAGGGATCAAAAAGGCAATCGGTGCCAATAGAGAATCGTTGATCATTCAGTTTCTTTCTGAATCGGTCTTACTGTCTTTCTTTTCGTTAGGGTGTGCCGTTCTTGTCGTATTGCTTTTATTACCGTGGTTCAATACCATTACCGGTAAAGAGCTCACGTTCGCCATTGAACCTCAAGTGGTACTTGTACTTTTCTTAATCGCGCTATTGACCGGACTGGTTTCTGGAAGTTACCCTGCGTTGTATTTGACAAAGTTCAGCGCTGTAAAAGTTTTGAAGGGAAAAATCAATACCTCCTTCGGGGAACTTTTGGCCCGCAAAGGATTGGTCATTTTTCAATTTAGTATCTCCATTTTATTGATTGTTGCGGTCGGTGTCATTTATATGCAACTGGACTACATGCAATCAAAAAATCTGGGTTATGACAAAGACAACGTCATGATTTTTGGGATACAGGATGGATTGATCGATAAAGTTGATGTCTTTCTTGAACAAGCAAAACAACTGCCCGGAGTGGTCAATGCGACCTACATGCAAGGCGGAATGACGAATTTCAACAATGCCTCAGGAGGGCATTCTTGGCCCGGTCAAACCGAAGAGTCAAAGTATATTACGTTTAGACATGCCCATGTAGGTCCAGAATTCATAGAAACGATGGGAATCGAATTGAAGGAAGGAAGAACCTACCTCAATGAAAAACCCAATAACGAATCAAAAATTATATTGAATGAGACGGCCGTTGAGGTCATGGGGCTTGAAAACCCTATTGGGACAGTAATTGATATGCGGGGACCAAATCGGGAAATCATTGGTGTGGTAAAAGACTTCAATATTCAATCCCTGTACAATGAAATTGCCCCCATGGCACTGTTGTGCAGAACGGAATGGATCAGCAATTTAGTGGTCAAGATCAAGGCAGGCGAAGAAAAAACTGCCATTGCTTCCCTAGAAAAGCTCTACAACGAATTCAGTCCTGGGCTTACCTTCGATTTTCGCTTTTTAGACAATCAATACCAAGAGCTATATCGGTCAGAGCAACGCGTATCAACGCTTTCAAAATACTTTGCCGCAATGGCCATTTTGATTTCTTGCTTGGGCCTTTTCGGTTTGGCCGCTTTTTCCGCAGAAAGAAGGAGAAAGGAAATCAGCATCAGGAAGGTGCTCGGGCAAACGGTTTCGCAAGTAACCGTAATGCTTTCCGGTGAATTCATGAAATTGGTTTTTATTTCAATATTGGTTGCCTTACCTTTTGCATACCTTTTGGCAACAAATTGGCTTTCACAGTTTGCCTACAAAATTTCACTACATGCGGGATATTTTATAGGTGCTGGGCTTGTGGCCATAGTGATTGCGCTGCTAACCGTTGGAAGCCAAGCAATAAATGCGGCGAACAAAAATCCGGTTCACGCCCTTAAAGACGAATAAAACAACTAAAAAAGACAGAATTATGCTTTTAGAACTAAAAAATATATTTAAATGGGTCAACTCTGGAAGCCAGCGAATCTTTTTGTTAAAAGACATCAATCTTTCTGTGGAGGAAGGAGAGTTCATCTCTGTGATGGGGCCGTCGGGGTCTGGAAAATCAACCCTTCTCAATGTCATCGGAATGTTGGATCAATTTGACGAAGGGGAATACTACTTTTTTGATGAGTCGGTTCACAAGCTCAAAGAAAGACATCGTTCCAATTTGTACAAAGAATATATCGGCTTCGTCTTTCAAGCGTATCACCTTTTGGATGACCTAACGGTCTATGAAAACCTCGAAATGCCCCTGCTTTACAAGAAGTATAAAGGTGCTGAGCGCAAAGCTATGGTAGCCGATATGCTCGACCGGTTTAATATTGTGGGCAAAAAGGATTTGTTTCCGGCCCAGCTGAGCGGAGGGCAACAACAGTTGGTCGGGGTAGCACGGGCATTGATCTCTAAACCCAAACTAATTTTGGCCGATGAACCCACGGGCAACCTTAATTCAAAACAAGGGGAAGAAATCATGGACCTTTTCAAGCAGTTAAATGAAGAAGGGGTGACCATCATTCAGGTGACCCATTCAGAAAAGAATGCCGCCTATGGTTCGCGGATCATTAATTTATTGGATGGTAGGATGGTCAAATAAAGGGGACCAATCAAAAATTTCAACGCTATTAAAACAATGTCCCAAAATCTGTGGACCCATGAATGGCACAGCACTATTCTGAAAGCTCAAATAACGTTAAAATATTGACGAACTTACGCCTTATGTCATTTGAACAATAGGTAACAAAGGTTCAAGAGCGTGGCCATCGCGAAAAACAATAGTAGTAATCTTTCAAATGTTTTCTTCATAGCGTAACCCGTGGTTATAGTTTTCTTTTTCGTGTTCATTAAAGGTGCCAAAAGAAATCTTGACGCGTAATTTCTCACCGTGCTCTTTTGGGAGGTCGCTACTAAACGTAGCCCCGACAAACAATGTTTCGCTCTCGTGTTTACTGTTCATTCTATGTGCCATTAAAAGTTAAAAAAGGCCCCGTGAGGGGCCCAAATCAACCAACCAACTCAAAAATCAATGCCAATTTCATCGACATCAACAATGGGGTGAATCAATTGTCGCTATCTCAGAAGAGTTTTGAGTCTAGGCCGATCAAAGGGTAAACTATGGTTAGTGTCCATACAGCTTGACCCTATGCCTTACTGCTTTAGGCGAACAATCGCATACTTCATTTTTTTACCGCTCTCAATTTTATGGGCTAAAGGCGCTTCTTTTTTTTTTCTGTGTACTTTTCCCTTTCTATCATTTATCAATGTGGGCAATATGATGAGCATGGCGATAAGAAATGCCAGCAAACTGATGATGAAAAAAATCTCTGTCAAAAAGGGAAAATCCATGTCATTTGTTTTGGCTGTTGATAGGCTTTTTCACCGTGAAAAGCTAAAAGCGCTTAAATCTAACATGGTGCTTACAGAAGGAAGAAAGAAGTAAAAGACCATTTCAATTTATCGACGAAATGCACATAAACATCGATGAAATGCATGGTTGTGCTTATTTTTCCTACAATGTCTTATTGTCTCAAATATTTGAAAACGGCCTCAAGCAGTTTATGGGCTTCAAAGGGTTTGGTGATCACCTGGTTCATACCCGCTCTTAAGTATCTTTTGATATCTTCATCAAATGCGTTCGCGGTAATGCCAATGATGGGAACGTCGCAAACCTTGTCAAAGGGCAGTTCGCGTATGATATTGGTAAGATGGTCACCCGAAGCATTGGGCAGGTTCACATCCATCAAGATCAAATCATAATCGTTGTTGATCACTTCTTCAATCACTCGTGCCCCATCATTTGTCAATTCTATATAAAAGTGTTCTGTGTCCGCCAAAATTTTAAACAGTGCCATCTGCACACGTTCGTCGTCTTCGACCAACAACAATCTGTATTTCTTATCCCTTTTCGAAACGGTGTTTTCAACAATGTTGCCCTCGGTCTTGATAAGTGATTTTGCAATCGAATGCAAAGGATACTTCAGAACAAGGTCAAAGTAGAGCCTCGTGCCTTTCCCAAGACGTGATTCCATTTTGATCTGGCTGCCCATCAATTCCAAAAGCCCTTTTACGATAGAAAGGCCGATCCCCACCCCCCCTTTGTTGTCATATCGGTCAAGGCGTGAGAAGCTTTCAAAAACAAGTTCATGGTTTTCTGGCGAAATACCCATGCCCGTATCAGAGACTTCAAAGTGCAGACTGACCTTGTTGGCTCTTTTTTGATTTACATCGACCGTAAGCGAAACCGTACCGCTTTCAGTATATTTTATCGCATTTTCAAGTAAGTTGGTCAATACCTGGTACAGTCGCAAACGGTCTCCTTCCACAAATTCAGGTAATCTTTCGTCTGTATCGACTAAGAATTGCAGTCCTTTGTTTTTTGCCTTGTTGCCATAGGTGAACTCTAGAAGTTCGAGCAGGTTTGAAAGCTTGAATGCCTTTTCTTTCAATGTCAGTTTTCCCGAGGCCATCATGCTGATGCTCAGTATATCTTCGAGCATTGATTTGAGGTCGGTGTTGGCCTCTTTGAGAAAATCAAGCAGTTGTTGTTGCTGAACGTTCAAATGGGTTGCCGATAATATATTGGTAATGGAAACTATGCCCGTAAGCGGATTTCTAAGCTCATGGCTGAAATTTTGAATAAACCTGTTCTTGAACCGTTCACGCTCTTCGAGCTCCTTATTTTTCAGTACGATGAGCTCAGCTTTTATAATTGATTCATTTCTTGCCTGTGCAACGGTCTGATATTCTTGATAATATTGGGTATGGTCGATGATGACCATCAATAGTCCGGCCTCTTGGCCAACAATTCTTATATCGACAATATGCTCATTGTCACCAACTTCGAGATGTACGCAATTGAACGAAAGCTCGTTTTCTTGTATGCCTTCCAAGAAAGAAAGCGTTTCAAAAAACGGGTGGACCTCGGCAATGGGAGAACCTGTGTGAAAGTGAAAAATGGTCTGGTCGCTTTCCCTTACCGTACCGTCATGGTCCACAAAAACAAATTGAATGTTCTTGCCAATATATTGCTGTTTATAGCGCTCAAGCATCTTTTAAAAGGGTTGCCATTTGCAGAAACGCATCTTCAACCCATTCACCGGTCTTGGCACTTGTAAGAAAGTCAAAAGAAATGTCGTTTTCTTTCAAAAGAATGTTTAAATCGTCTTGATTGACAAGATCCACCTTGTTGCCTATGATCAAAAGGGGAACTTCGGGCATTTTTTTCGATAACACCGCAAGGTCTTCCTGTATGTTCTGAAAAGTCGATGGCCGGTTGACATCAAAGACAAAGAAAGCCCCATGGGTACCCAGAAGGTATGGGTTTCGAATCATTCTGATATCATCGGTTCCTTCCAAATCCCATAAAATCATTGAAATAGTTTCACCAGATCCGAACCCAACCACTTTTTTTGAGATATGTACCCCAATGGTGACCTTGTACTTATCAGAAAAGCTATTCTTTACAAATCTTCTGATCAGCGAGGTCTTGCCCACGCCAAAATGGCCCAAGATGACAATTTTCTTAGATTTTTGCATTGCCGAAGCTTGAGGCCAATTCTCTTTCTATCGTTCTTTTATCAGCTTTTTTGGTCTTCTTTTCAAGAACTGGAAAATCAACTACCAAATCGACATTCATTGCCATATATCGGTTGTAAAAATCGAAAATGAGATCCTGAAGTCTGTTCTTTGATTTTAGACCGTATGGCCCGGAAATGACCACTGCCATATAATGGGTGACAAAGCTCTGAAGATGTATCTGATAGAGTTCATACTCAATAAGCTCAAGGCTTTGGTTCTGTTGGTTGAACGCATCTTCGACAAATGATTTGATTGCGGTCAGCATGCCCGAAACCATCTCTTCATCGATGGTTTTGGTTTTTGAATAGCTTGCCTTGAGAATGCCTGAATCTTTCTCTATCAACAACACCTGCTCTATCTTGGCCGATGCGAGCTGTTGCAAGAGCAGTTCTTTTTTCTTTTTGCCACTGAACAAGGCCTTGAGCCTTATCTTCCATTTAGAAATAAAATCGAACTGGCTATCAATTTTTTCAGAAAGCGCTTTCATCTCTTGGGCGATGTATTTTTTGATCATTTTGCCCAAAATGGGAAAAAGCGCATCGACCACCTCGTCTCTCTGTGTTCGAATCTGTTCCCTTAAGGTTTCGGTAATGGTCGGCCCCAATGTGGTCGGAATGCTCTTGGTAAATTCTTCGAGCTGGTTTTCTATGATGGGGTCAACCTTCGAAGACAGGCGCTCTTTTTCATTGACCGTTTTTTCGAGCAGGGCTATTCTTTCTGAAATTTTTTCAATGTACTCCCGATCGTCGGTGAACAATATGTCCTTAATAATCTCGAGCCTGTCTTTTTCATCCATTACAATGAACTTGTGGCCGGTTATTTTTTCTTGATTCTTTCACCCAGATCAATCAAAAGCTTGCCCAGCGTTTCTTTGTTGACCGCTTCTGATTGGAGTTCTTCTACCTTGTTCCCAAGGTTCTGCTCTACTTCGGTGATTCGAATGTTCAGGTCTGTGGAAACATTGTCTATCGATTGGGAGACTTCTGTCTTGACCTCTTCAATAAGTTCGTTCAATACCTTTTTCTTGGCGATTATGTCTTGCTTGAGCTTTTCGAACTCGGCATCATAGGCCTCAATTTGCTCTCCAAAAATGAGGTTTTTGATCACCTCGATCTTTGATGGCGTCACATCGCCACTTTTGTTCAATTCTATTACGGGTCGGTGGGTCTTTGACATGGTCGTTCGTTTACTATTTGTTGAATTAATGGTTTTGCCCCTTTGTGCTAAAAAGTGGGTTGCGGTTGACTAAGCCCAATGGCTTTGTTCAGGTTCGTTGCAAAGCCCAATATAATGAATCTCATGGTACTTATCAAAGAATGGAAACAAAAGAACAAAAACCCATAAACAACTCGTTTCGTGTGATTTAGCTGTTCTTGATTTTTCTATTGTGGCGGTATGCGGCAATTGCATGTTTTGCAGCCCACAATAAAAGGCCATTAATCAAAAAATAGTGTGGTCTACAGCACTGGTCATCTAGATCAAAACATCAATACTGTTGGCATTTGTACCATTCTAAAAGAAAGCACATTGCCGCTACATTTCTTTTTTTCATATCTTGAAAAAGTCACCGGCCATGAAATACCATTGTTCCATACTGTTCTTTGTAGCCTTACTCACCAACATGGCCCTGTTTGGTCAAAATTTCAGGTATACTTTCTATGATAAGGACCAAACGCCCTTTGCAAAAGTGAACCAAACTTTGGAAGACCACAGGGGTTTTGTTTGGATTGCCTCTGACAATGGTCTGTACCGCTTTGATGGTCAAAATTTTCAAGACTTCAACCTTTCACTAAAAAGCAGGCATATTCGATCCATTGTTTCCAAAAATCAAGATACTGTCGTCTTTTCGAATGACTCGGGCATCTTCAAGCTATATTACGAAGAAGACAACGCCATAATTGTTCCGCTTATGGCCATTGGTGAGGGAACAGAAATAGGCTATGCCGATTATCTGTTCGTAGATTCCAAAAAGCATCTTTGGGTAAATTCTCCTGAGGTGGGCATTGTGAAAATTGATTCAAATGGTACTATTCTTGACAAATACCCCTTGCCAAAAAGACATGACCACATCTTTTTTGGTGAAGATGGAAACCAGACCCTATGGGCCCTTGCGTCAAATGGAAGTCTTTTCATCTTCGACAGCTCGATAAACACTTTTATCAATATTCTAAGGTCTGGCAACGTAAGACATTTTTTTGTGGGTGAAGATTACCTCTTTTTGGTAGGCGCTAAAATCGAGAGGTTTTCCATCAAATCGGGAAGCGTCTTGAAAAAGGAAAAGGAAATCACCGGTACCGGTTTAGTCTTTGACCATATCGCCCGTGATTTGGCAGGTACTTTTTTTGTTGCCTCAGGAGAATCGTTGTTCACCATTCTTGAAGATGGCAACAATCTTCAAAAAGTATTTGGCTCAAACGATCCGCATAGGGTCGAGGAGCTTCCCTTTCAAAAAATCAACAGCATCGCCTTTTCTTCAGACCAACTTCGCAAAGGTGGAAAAATATGGGTCGGTTCCACTGCTGGCCTAGGGCTGTTACAGACCAACTATTTCAAGGGTGTCGAGGGCATGCCCCATGACAATGTGTTCAGTATTGCCACAGGTGTTGACCATAAAGTATTGATCTCGCAGGGAAACCTCTTTCAAGTAGATGTGAATAAAAACACCAAGTCGTTCAATACTATTTCAGGGACAGACAGGGTAACGGGCATGGGCGTTTATGGTAAAAAAAGCTACTATGGCACCGCCAATGCTGAAATTGCGGTTTTTGAGAAGCAACAAAGACTGCACACTTATGATTTGGGCAAAAGAGGAGGAGGGGTATTTTTCATGTCTGCCGATACTTTTGGTGACATTTGGTTTTGCCAGGCCCCATCTGACAAGCCTTTGAGGGGTGTGGGAAAATTGCGATCAAATGGTCAGCTCAAGTTCTATGGGGCCGATGAGGGGTTAGATTCTCGAATTCTTGTCATCAGGGAAGGAGGTCGCTCAGAGATTTATGCTGCCGGCATAGGGGCCAGCTCCTATCTCTTCAAGTACAACAAAGCGGCCGATAATTTTGAGGGCAAGAGCCTGCCATTGCCCCCTGACGTGAGCACCAATTTTGAGGTGCATGACCTTTCTATTGATTCACTCGGAATTGTTTGGATGGGAACCACAGATGGCCTGCTCAAGTACGATACCGAAACCGTA
>JANQOD010000123.1 GCA_028289745.1 Allomuricauda sp.
GTCGACCACATCTGTGGTTCCAAATATCTTAAGGGCGGTACTCTCAGAAATAGCGGCCGTATAGGGCTCCGTTAAAAGACTTTCGGTCTTGCCATAGAGTAGCGGATATGAAAAAACGGTAAAAAAAGAATTGGTGGCAAAGAAAACCTGTTCGATCTTCAGGGGGCGGTTTTCCACTTCAACCACGATGTCTCCTGTCTCCACCACTTTGACATACTCCTCTATTTCAGGAATCGCCTCTTTAAAGGAATTACCAACGGCATAGGCCCCCGCCGCCCATTGTGTCGATAGTTTGCCATTGTCGTATCTATCTTGCTGTACGCGGTAAATACGATCCTTTTTTTCATGGAAATCTTCATAACTAAATTCAAACATGACATATTGCAAGATCAACAGACAAGCAGCTATGCCAATGGCCAACCCTCCAATATTTATGATAGAGTAGACCCTGTTCTTGATAAGGTTTCGCCAAGTGACTTTCAGATAGTTTTTGAACATGATTCCCGTTTTTTTGATTTGATGACGATGAATAAACTCTCTTACATAGTGGCGCCTACTGCTCGATTTTGACTTTCGGTGACGATCTGTCCGTCAAATAGGTTCACAATTCTATGGGCATAGTGCGAATCTCTATCAGAGTGGGTCACCATAACGATGGTGGTGCCTTCTTGGTTCAGTTCGGTCAAAAGGTTCATGACCTCGATGCCATTTTTTGAATCGAGGTTTCCGGTAGGCTCATCGGCCAGGATCAATTTGGGATTGGTGACCACGGCCCTTGAGATGGCCACCCGTTGTTGTTGCCCACCGGATAGCTGCTGCGGAAAATGCTTTTTTCGGTGTGCGATTTTCATTCGCTCCAAAACGGCCATGACCTTTTCTTTTCGCTCACTTTTGCTCATCTTTAGGTAGATAAGTGGAAGCTCAACGTTCTCATAAACGGTCAGTTCATCTATGAGGTTGAAACTTTGAAATACAAATCCCAGATTTCCCTTTCGCAACTGGGTGCGCTGACTCTCCCTTAACCCGGCCACTTCATGGCCCGCAAAATTGTAACTGCCCTCGGTCGGATTGTCGAGCATGCCGATGATGTTCAATAAGGTGGATTTGCCGCAGCCAGAAGGCCCCATGACCGCAACAAATTCACCTTCTTCTACCTTGAGGTTTACATTGTTCAGAGCCAATGTTTCCACTTCTTCCGTTCTAAAGCTTTTTTTTAGGTTTTTGATCTGTATCATTTTTTGACTGATTTATTTTAGTACAATTCGTTCTGCTTCTCCGAAGCTGTCATAATTACTGGTGATTACCTGTTCGCCAGGTTGAAGCCCTTCGAGAACCTCATAGTACCTAGAGTTTTGTTTTCCTATTCTTATGTTGCGCCTTAGGGCTTCATCTCCGTCATTGTCTACCACAAAGACCCATTGTCCGCCAGTGCTGGTAAAAAACCCGCCCTTTGGCAGTAGTAGGGCGTCGTTTGAGGCCCCTAGTTGCAGTCTGATGTTATAGGTTTGACCGGTACGAATGGTAGCGGGCTTGTTTTGGGTAAACACCAAATCTACCCTGAACCTTCCGTTACGCACCTCGGGATACACTTTACGTACCCTGAGCGGATAAATGGTATCGTTTCTTTCAAGCTCAGCGATCAAATCGCGCCTTACACGGTCGATGTAATGTTCGTCTATGGCAGCTTCAATCTTGAAATCGGTCAATACGTTGATCTGCCCTATGCGCTGCCCTTGGGCGATGTTCTGCCCGATTTCGGCATCTAAAAAGCCCAATTGCCCGTCGGCCGGTGCCCTTACGTTGAGGTGGTCTAATCGCTCATACACCATTGAGAGGGTCTTTTTCATGCGCTCTAGATCGGTGTCAAGACCGGCTAGGGAGGTCTTTCTCAACTCATCATCCTGTTCTGTTTGCAGCTTTACGATCTCATATTGCTTTTGGGCCAATTCGTAGTTTTCTTTTGAGGTCAAATAGACTTCCCTTGATATGAGCTCGTCACCATAAAGTGAGGTATTTTGCTCGAAATTTCGTTTTAACCGCTGAAGATCGGTGCTTGCGGTGGCCAATGACCTTCTGCCTTCAACTTGTCTGGCATCGAAGGTGAGACGTGTAGAGCGCAGGTCATTTTGCTTAAGTGCCAAATTACTTTCGCTGGCCAATATCTGTTCGTAAAGGTTCATATTCTCCAATTTCAAGATAATGTCGCCTTTTTTGACCATGGCACCTTCTTCTATCAGCTTTTCCGTGACCCTTCCCCCTTCATAGGCATCCATGTAAATAGTGGTAATCGGTGCCACTGAGCCATTGATGGTGATGTAGTCATCAAACTTGCCGTGGGTAACCTGGGCTATCGAAAGTCGCTCCTTCTCCGTTCTAAATGTTGATTTTGAACTGCCAAATGCCAGTTTCCAGCCCACGAAGAGCAAAAGTGCGCCAAGGGCAATATAACCGTAGTGTTTCGGCCGAAGTCCTTTTTTCTTTTCTAACTGTATATCCATGTCTAATTAATGTTGAATATGGGCAAACCCTTGTAAAAGTCCAAAGTGCTCGTATTGACCCTCAGCCGCAATCGCGCCTGCAAATCTTGATTCTGTGCCGTGGCAAAAAGATTTTTTGCCTGACCGAGTTCTATGGCGTTGATCATACCCTTTTCATAACGTTTTTGGGCGATGGAGAAAGCGAGTCGCTGCGATTCCATTCTTTTATCGGTCTGTGCCGTTTCTACATGTAGCGCATCGTTTTCTTGAACCAATTGCTGAATGATCTGATAGAGTTCTTGCTCCGTAATTTTTGCATTGTTCTTTGCCCGCTCTAAGGCGATTTTTTGTTGTTTGACCCTTGAACGTGATGCCAGGCCATTGAAAATGGGCATATTCAAAGAAACGCCTATGAACTTGAAGGTATTGTCACGTATTTGGTCCCTAAACGGAATGGTTACTCCCAGGGTATCGGTAATGGTTTCGAAATAACCGGTTCCGATACTACCATTTATTGAAATGGAAGGATACAGTGTTGCCCGTGTCGCGGCCAATTGTTTTTTGGCCGCTTTCACGCGATACCCCTGTGCTTTGACAGAGGGCATAAAACCTTTGGCCTTTATGAAAATCGAGTCAGAAACAACAGGTTCTTCATTTGTGACTTCGGGCAGGGGCAGTAATTCTGGCTGCAACGCGATGTTGGTTTCTTCTTGTATGTTCATAGCCTGAAGCAATGTGAGTTTAGCGGCTTTCAAACGATTTTCATTTTGTGTGAGCAATAATTTGTCGGCCAACAACAACGATTCTGCTTCGTACAGATCGGCACCTGCCATGACCCCTAGTTCTACTTGTTTTTTGACCAGATCATAATTGGTCTGGGAAATACCCACCTGTTCTTCCGCAATGGTGATCAGCCCTTGAATAAATTGAATATCATAGTAGGCAGACATTACCCTTAGCGCAAGAAGATATTTTTGCTGAAGACTTTCTTGTTGGGTGGCCTTGAACAAAAATCTCGAAGCCTTTATATTATTGATTTTTTGAAATCCCTGAAAAAGGTCAAAGGAAGATCGCAATGAATAGTTGTTAGAGAAAAATTCTGTATTTACAAAACTGTTGTCCTCTGGGTTGATAGACCGACCAAAGTTGATCGAGTAATCGGCAAAACCGTTAATGATAGGCAATAGATTTCTTACCGATTGTCGGTAGGTTTCTTTGTTTGATTCGGTATTGAACTGAAAATCATTTAATTGAAGATTATGCTCGATGGCATAGTCGATACACTCTTCCAAAGTCCAGATTTTTTGTGAAAAAGTGGATATTGAAATCAGGAAGATCAGAACCGCAATGTTTTTTCTTAAGTGCATACGTATATACTGTGCCAAAATGTAAACCATTGTTGTGCCACGTTCTTAGTTGATTGATTTACAAATTCTTATAAAGAAGCAAGACGACAATGAATTTTAATAATGTAAAATTTTTATACAAAAAATGTCAAATAATTTGACACTTCATTGATTTTCTGAATGCCTTATTCGTAGTTTAGCCATAGTACGAAGTTCGAGGCTATGACCCATGCGAAGATATTAGTGGTCGATGACAACAAAAGTGTTTTGAGCGCTCTTGAAATTCTATTGCAATTTGAGTATGGGAACGTCGAAACGATTTTTAACCCGAACCAGATTTCGTCATTTCCACGTCTTGAGGAATTTGATATCATTCTTCTCGACATGAATTTTTCTGCAGGGGTCAATACCGGTAACGAAGGTCTCTTTTGGTTGAAGGAGATCAAAAAGAAAGCCCCGAACACTTCTGTGGTGATGATGACCGCTTACGGAGCCGTCGACTTGGCCGTAAAGGCGCTAAAAGAAGGTGCGGCCGATTTCATTCTAAAACCTTGGAACAACGATAAGCTTTTGGCAACCGTACGATCGGCATATGAACTGAGAAAGTCAAGGCAAGAAATACACAAGCTGAAAAAAAAGGAGAGCAGCCTGAAACAAGTTATCAATGAAGACAAAAACTATAT
>JANQOD010000132.1 GCA_028289745.1 Allomuricauda sp.
TGAAAATGTGCTTCATATTTTATCAAGGATGCAAAAAAATCATCGTTCGATGCTGTCTTCAAACTTTCTTGGGGCAAGAACGATTCGTTTTCGATATCATCAATTTCAAGTTGATAGCCACTTTCCCTGGCCAAGATCAAAATCTTTCGCATCACATCGATGCCGCTCAAATCGATTTTCGGGTCGGGTTCTGTATACCCACTTTCTTGTGCTTGTTTGACCACATCGTGAAAAGTGATGGCATTATTGAAATTGTTGAACACGAAGTTTAGACTGCCCGAGAGCACCGCTTGGATCTTATTCACCCTATCGCCCGAGGCAATCAAATGTTTCAGTGTGTCTATGATGGGCAAGCCCGCACCTACATTGGTCTCAAATAAGAACGGTGCATTGAATTCTTTTGATAACCGTTTTAATTCACCATAGTGACCATACCTTGAAGAGCAGGCTATTTTATTACAGGTCACTATTGAAATGCTTTCTTTTAGATAGCTTCCATAGCTATTGGCAACTTCTTCACTTGCCGTATTGTCGACCAAAATACTGTTTCGATAATTGAGCTTCTTGATCGTCTCGAGAAAAAGGTCTCGATCTGCTTTTTGTCCTTCAGATATAGAATGTTGCCAATTTTTTAGGTCCACCCCATCCTCATTAAAAACCATGGTACGCGAATTTGACAGACCGATGACCCGTACATTTAAGCGCAACTCTTTTTTTAAGTACTTCCCCTGTTTTTGCAATTGCGCCAACAATCGAGAACCAACGTTACCGACTCCGATGACAAAAAGATTAAGTTGTTTGACCTGTTCCTCAAAAAATTCTTCATGAAGTGTATTGAGGGCTTTTTTGACATCTTCTTTGGCAATGAC
The DNA here is from genome assembly GCA_028289745.1 of Allomuricauda sp. Lineage (GTDB taxonomy): Bacteria > Bacteroidota > Bacteroidia > Flavobacteriales > Flavobacteriaceae > Flagellimonas_A. The sequence continues at coordinate 870 of JANQOD010000132.1, forward strand.
CGCAGAAACATTGCGTTCTGAAGCCCCTTGGGCTATCGCCCTTATGTTCACATTGTTCTTGCCAAGCGCACTGAACATCTTGCCGCTGAGACCTTGATGGTTTTTCATGTTGTCACCGACCAAGGCAATAATGGCCAAGTCGCTTTCAACAATTACCGGCTTAATGCGCCTGGTATTGATTTCGAGCTCAAAGGCACTGTTGACGGCCTTAGCGGCCCTTTCGGCGTCGCTATCCGCAATACCCACGCATATCGAATGTTCTGAAGAGGCTTGGGTGATCAACACCACACTTATGTTTTCAAGAAACAAGGTTTCAAAGAATCGTTTTGAAATACCTGGAATACCAACCATACCCGGACCCTCAAGCGAAAGCAGTGTAATGTTCTCGACATGACTGATCCCCTTGACCGTTTTTCCACCATTGTTTTGGTTTTTTGATATCAAGGTACCCGCATCTTCAGGGGCAAACGTATTTTTGATATGAATGGGAATGCCCTTGCCCAATACGGGCTGTATGGTCGGGGCATAAAGTACCTTGGCGCCAAAGTGCGAAAGTTCCATGGCCTCTTCAAAAGAAATGTGTTCGATGCACTTTGCCTGTTTGACCAATTTGGGGTTCGCGGTGAACATACCGCTGACATCCGTCCATATTTCCAATACCTCGGCGTTGATTGCCCCGGCAAGAATTGCCGCCGTATAGTCAGAACCGCCCCGGCCCAAGGTCGTCGTCTTTCCAGATCTTGATGCGGCGATAAATCCCGGTAGCATGGCTATCCGTTGTTCCATCCCATCAAGAAAATCCTGACAATTTTTATGGGTCTCATCGAAGAATACCGTTGCCCTACCGTTTGTTTCATCAGTTACGATAAGTTCTCGACTATCTTTGAAAACTGCATCCAATTCTTCCCTCTTAAAATATTCGGCAATAATGAACGATGATAACAACTCGCCATGTGAAACAACTTTATCAGACAGGCTAGGTGTGATTTCCCCGATCAAGGCAGCTCCTTCCACCATAGACTCCAATGTATTCAAGTCGGTCTTGATCTTGCCCAAAATGGCACTCTGCTCTTTGGGTGGGAAGAGTTCTTTGACCGTTTCTAAATGTTTCTTCTCAAGTGCAGCGAACAACTCCTTATAATCAGAATCGTTCTTTGAAGCAAGCACCAAAGTCTCAATCAATAAATCGGTAATGCCCCCAAAAGCCGAAACCACTACCAACACTTTATCAGTTACGGTATTGGCGACGATCGATTTTACACGTTTTATGTTTTCTGCATTGGCAACCGATGTGCCCCCAAATTTCAGTACTCTCATGATTCAATTCTTAAAATGGAAATAGTAAAAACAGGTTCTTGGACGGAAAAAATATACTGATACCTACCCCAAAGGGGTGGTAGTGAAACCCGCTGTAGTAGTAGAAATCACATAGTCTGAATGACGAAATGTATGTATGAACTCAGCTTGCATGGTCATGTTGAAGCTTCAAATGTAGTATTTTTGACCACCTTGTCAAACAACAAAAGGCATTTTTACGAATTAGGCACCTATACACCTCTAAATTTAAAGAATGAAAATTTTTAGTGCAGAACAGATTTATAAAGCTGATGGGTTGACAATCAAGAATCAGCAAATAACGAGTGATGCACTTATGGAGCGGGCAGCCATCGGCCTATTCGAGTGGTTGCACCAACGGCTACAAGGGGCCTCGGTCAAAATCCATATCTTCTGCGGTATAGGTAACAATGGTGGCGATGGCATAGCACTGGCCCGGCATCTTCATGAGCACGGCTATGACGCAGAGGTACATGTGGTCAATTACAGTGAAAAACGCTCAAAAGACTTTTTAATCAATCTTGAGCGCTTAAAAGACCGTAAGTTATGGCCCGAATTTCTGAATGAAAAAAGCGTATTGCCCGAAATAGATGAAAACGATATCATCATCGATGCGATTTTTGGTATAGGATTGAACAGGCCTCCCAACGATTGGGTCGCCGACTTGATCAAGCATTTAAATGCTTCGCGGGCTTTTACACTTTCGGTCGATGTGCCTTCTGGACTTTTTCCAGATAAGGTTCCTGATGATTTAGATGCTGTTGTACAGGCCAATTTCGTGTTGACCATACAAGCACCCAAATTATCATTTTTTCTTCCTCAGACCGGAATCTTCATCGATCAGTGGGAAATCATCGATATCGAAATGGATGGCCAATACCTTTTGGAAACCGAAACCGATTATGACCTTGTCACCAAGACTGAAGTAATGCCCCTTTACATACCCCGCGAAAAGTATGCCCACAAAGGCACTTATGGGCATTCGGTGATTCTAGGCGGTAGTTATGGCAAAATGGGAGCTATTGTACTTGCCGCCAAAGCGGCCCTTACCATTGGCAGCGGATTGGTAACCGCCTATATACCCGAATGTGGTTACGAAATACTGCAAACTGCAGTGCCCGAGGCAATGGTGGTGACCGACGATGAAGATGACTTTATCAACGATATAGTTATTCCCTTTGAACCTTCGGCCATTGGTCTGGGAATGGGACTCGGAACCAAAAGCGACACCGTAAGTGCCCTTTCCAAATTTCTTGATAACAACAAGAGCCCCCTGGTAATTGATGCGGATGGACTCAACATCTTGGCAAAGCATCCAGATTTGCTGAAAAAGCTTCCCCCTAAGACAATCTTGACCCCCCATGAAGGCGAATTAAGGCGTCTATTGGGCAATTGGAAAGATGATTTCAACAAACTGAAAAAGGCACGAACGTTCTCAAAAACACATGACTGTGTCATGGTGGTCAAAGGTGCACATACCGTTGTTATCTATGATGGAAAAGGATATATCAACGCTACCGGAAATCCAGGTATGGCCACCGCCGGAAGCGGCGATGTACTTGCCGGAATGCTTACAGGATTATTGGCCCAAGGATACCCGGCACCATATGCTGCCATTTTCGGTGTTTTTTTACATGGTTTGGCTGGCGATCTGACCGCTTCAAAAAAGGGATATGAAGCAGTCACCGCCTCTGGTTTGATCGATGCTGTTGGTGATGCTTTTGTAGCGTTGTTCAATGCTGACAGGGAAAATGTCAAAAAGGAAACTTCGACAAAGTCTTAGAGCTTACCATTTTTGGCCTTTTTGGCCTTGAGTCTTTTTTTGACCCAGACCACCGCATTTTCATATTCGATGAAGAATTCCATGTTCTTCTTGTAGAAAAGTTTCTCTATTTTGAAGTTATGCATATCGATTTCCTTTTTTGAAACGATGGCAAAAGCCTTCAAGTTGTCAAGCCCCCTGAGATAAGTATAGATAATCGGGTCTATGGCATATGAATTTTTTCTTAGGCTGATATACCCAAAGGGCCGGTTTCTGAAGTGAATTTCTGAAATCCCTATTATTTGATATGCCCTTTCTAAAGTCAAAGTGGCCCCATCATCAAAACTAGAGACCATATAATTGTCATAGACCTGAACAGTACCGATATCAAGCTGATATTCCTTTACTATTATGGCCTTTTTGTTAGACCCAATCTTCATTTCCATTATCTATAGTGTCTTTGCGAATGTAAAGGGGCATAGAGGTAAAGGAAAATAATTTAGATTAACAGTCAAAAAATCGTGTATGGTGTCATAAAAATGTTGCCAACTCAAACAATTCTTACAAAGAGCATTGAAAAGAAAACAAAAAAACCCCATGAAAATGGGGTTTTTATTACTAAGTTTTAAAAAAAGCCCTATTCGGTTTTTGAAGATTTTTTTGCCTTTTTGATTTTTATGGTCAACTCATCTTTCTTTTCATCAAGATCCATGAAGATGCTATCGCCTTCTTCAAGGTTTGAGTTTACAATCTCTTCTGCCAGTGAATCTTCAATATATTTTTGAATGGCACGCTTCAATGGCCTTGCCCCATATTGCTTGTCAAAGCCTTTCTCGGCAATATAATCTTTGGCCTTGTCGGTCAGATCAAGTTCATAACCGATATCTTTGATACGCTTGTACAGTTTCTCGAGCTCAATATCGATGATTTTATGGATATCTTCCATTTCAAGGGGGTTGAAGACGATCACATCATCTATTCTATTCAAGAATTCTGGTGCAAATGCTTTTTTCAACGCATTTTCAATGACGCTCTTCTGATGGCTATCGGCCTGCGCCTTTTTGGCAGCGGTACCAAAGCCCACACCCTGGCCAAAGTCTTTCAACTGTCTTGCCCCAATATTCGAGGTCATGATAATGATCGTGTTTCTAAAATCGATCTTACGACCAAGGCTATCGGTCAAATATCCGTCATCAAATACCTGTAAGAGCATATTGAACACATCGGGGTGCGCTTTCTCGACCTCATCTAGCAATATTACAGAATAGGGTTTTCTTCGGACCTTTTCGGTCAATTGACCGCCCTCTTCATAACCCACGTAGCCAGGAGGCGCACCTACTAATCTAGAGATGGCGAACTTCTCCATATACTCGCTCATATCGATACGGATCAGGGCATCTTCTGAATCGAACAGTTCTTGTGCCAAAATTTTGGCCAATTGGGTTTTTCCGACCCCTGTCTGGCCCAAGAAGATAAAAGAGCCAATAGGTTTGTTCGGATCTTTCAGCCCTGCCCTGTTGCGCTGTATGGCTCTTGCCACTTTTATCACGGCCTCGTCTTGGCCGATAACATGTCCTTTGATCAGGCTTGGCAACTCGGCCAGTTTATTGCTTTCGGTCTGTGCGATTCTGTTAACGGGCACGCCACTCATCATAGAGACCACATCGGCGACATTTTCTTCAGATACGGTTTCACGATGCAGTTTGCTCTCTTCTTCCCAACGTTCTTGTGCAAGTGCCAGATCTTTCTCCAACCGTTTCTCATCATCGCGCAGTTTGGCGGCCTCTTCATACTTCTGCTTCTTGACCACGCTATTCTTCAACTCACGGACCTCATCAAGTTTTTGCTCGAGTTCGAGAATTTGTTTGGGCACGTCCATATTGACAATATGCACCCGTGAGCCGGCCTCGTCAAGGGCATCGATTGCCTTATCTGGCAAAAATCTATCGGTCATATAGCGATTGGTCAGTTTAACACAGGCGATGACCGCTTCATCAGTATAATTGACATTATGATGGTCTTCGTACTTACTCTTGATATTCATCAAAATCTCAATGGTCTCCTCAACGGTAGTAGGTTCGACCATGACCTTTTGAAAACGGCGTTCCAATGCCCCATCTTTTTCAATATACTGCCGGTACTCGTCAAGTGTGGTGGCACCGATACATTGAATTTCTCCCCTTGCCAAAGCAGGTTTGAACATATTGGAGGCATCAAGGCTTCCCGTAGCGCCCCCCGCCCCTACGATCGTATGTATCTCATCAATGAACAAAATGATGTCATCGTTCTTTTCCAGTTCGTTCATGACCGCTTTCATACGCTCTTCAAACTGGCCACGGTACTTGGTGCCTGCCACCAAAGAAGCGAGGTCCAACGTGACCACGCGCTTATTGTATAGTATGCGCGATACCTTTTTGTTGATGATTCGCAGTGCCAATCCTTCGGCAATGGCACTTTTGCCCACACCGGGCTCACCTATCAACAAGGGATTGTTCTTTTTTCTTCTGCTCAAAATCTGCGAAACCCGCTCGATTTCCTTTTCACGCCCCACCACGGGATCTAATTTGTTCTCTTCGGCCAGTTTGGTCAAATCACGCCCAAAATTATCGAGTACGGGCGTTTTCGATTTTTTGCTTCCTTTTTGTGAACTACCTGTTCCAAAACCTGCATCTCTTGTATCGCCCGTATCTTCAGGGTCACTGGGAAAAGATTCTGACTTGGGTGAATCTACATAGTCATCCTCACTGGTAATCATCGACTTGAACTGTTCTTTCACATTGTCATAGTCAACTTTCAGTTTGTGCAACAACTTTGTGGTTGGGTCATTTTCGTTTCGAAGAATACATAGTAACAAATGTGCCGTATTAATCGAAGAACTCTGAAAAAGCTTGGCCTCTAAAAAGGTCGTTTTAAGCGCTCTCTCGGCCTGTCTCGTCAAATGCAGGTTCTTTTTATCTTTTTGGGTGGTTCCGGCACCTGGATTCGCCGGACTCAGTATTTCGACTTTTCTTCTCAGGTGGTCCAAGTCCACATCAAGGGCATCAAGAATATTGATGGCCTTGCCATTACCATCACGCAACAAACCCAACATCAAATGCTCG
>JANQOD010000016.1 GCA_028289745.1 Allomuricauda sp.
TTCAGTGCAGATTATACGTACTTCATCAATACGTTCTCCAATGCGACAACAGCCCCTGAATTTACATTGCACAGGGCCAAAGACGGTAAACTGGTCAAAAAAATCAAGGACAATGCTGCTTTGGTCGAAAAGCTGGAAGAGTACGAAATGGCACCCAAAGAGTTTTCCACAATTTCGATAAACGGTAATGATCTGAATATGTATGTGATCAAGCCCGTCGATTTTGACCCTGATAAAAAATACCCATTGCTCATGTACCAATATAGCGGGCCCGGTTCGCAACAGGTGGCCAATCGTTGGATGGGCGCTAACGATTACTGGCATCAACTATTGGCTTCAGAAGGCTATATCATTGCATGTGTCGATGGGCGGGGCACGGGGCTCAAAGGGCGTGACTTTAAAAAGGTCACCTATTTGAATTTAGTGAAATATGAGACTGAAGACCAGATAGCCGCTGCCAAAAAACTGGGTGAACTGCCCTATATCGATGAAGAACGTACCGGTATCTGGGGATGGAGCTTTGGGGGGCATATGAGCACCAATTGTCTGCTAAAGGGCAACGACACCTTTGAAATGGCCATCGCCGTGGCACCGGTTACCAGTTGGCGGTTCTACGATACCATTTACACAGAACGGTTTATGCGTACCCCGCAAGAGAATCCCGAAGGGTACGACAATGAATCTCCCTTTAACTATCCTGAATTGTTGAAAGGTAAATATCTCTTGGTACACGGTTCAGGCGATGACAACGTACACGTTCAGAACACCATGCGTATGATAGAGGCCCTGGTACAGGCCAACAAGCCATTTGATTGGGCCATTTACCCTGACAAGAACCATGGGATATTTGGAGGCAACACGCGTCTCCACCTGTTCACCAAAATGACGAAATTCATAAAGGAAAATTTATAATCAATTAAGAAAACTTATGGCAGCGATCGATAAACCAGCGCATCAAAAAGAACTTTTTGGACATCCGGTAGGGCTTTATGTCCTTTTCTTTACCGAAATGTGGGAACGCTTTTCCTATTACGGAATGCGGGCCATTTTGGTACTGTACCTCGTCACACAGACCACAGACTTGAATCCAGGCCTGGGATGGACCAACAAGGAAGCCCTCGTACTTTATGGTTGGTATACCATGTTGGTATATGTGGCCTCAATTCCAGGAGGAGTAATAGCCGATAGGATCTTGGGCCAAAAAAAGGCGGTGATCGTGGGGGCCATTTTATTGGTGATAGGGCATAGTGTTCTCGCCATTGAACAAATGTGGGCCTTTTATACGGGTCTTGGCTTTATCATTGCCGGTGTGGGGATGCTAAAGCCCAATATCTCGACCATGGTAGGGGGCTTGTATAAAACAGGGGACATTAGAAGAGACAAGGGCTTTACCATTTTTTATATCGGTATCAATGTAGGGGCCTTTTTATCAAGTTTGATAGTGGGCTATGTGGGTGAGGTCTACGGCTGGCATTACGGGTTCGGATTGGCAGGTATATGTATGTTCTTTGGCTTGATCCAATTCATATTTGGCCAAAAGTACCTGAAAGGTGTCGGGGAGTATTTAGGGAAATCAGATAAGGAAGAAGACAGGGAAGCTTTAAAGAGGCCACTTACCAAAATTGAAAAAGACAGGGTAATCGTGCTCATTCTTTCTTTCTTGATGGTCATCGTATTCTTTGGAGCGTTCGAGCAAGCCGGAGGGTTGATGAACATCTATGCCAAAGACTATACCAACAGAATGTTGATGGGTTGGGAAGTGCCAGCCTCATGGTTCCAATCGTTAAATGCATTTTTCATCATCACTTTGGGTACGGCGGTCGCAACTTTTTGGGCCAATCGTAAATTAAAAGGAAAAGAAGCCTCTTCCTTGTTCAAAATGATAATGGGGCTAATAATAATGGGTACCGGATTTTTGTTCATGACAGCAGCTACGGCAGAGTATCAAAGTTCTGGTTCATCGGCAATGTACTGGTTGGTACTTGCCTATTTGTTCCATACAGTGGGTGAATTGAGTCTTTCACCCGTTTCCCTGTCATTTGTCACCAAATTGGCCCCTGCAAAATATGCGTCGTTAATGATGGGCCTATATTTTGCCACCACAGGGTTGGGCAACAAAGTGGCCGGGCTTCTTGGCGAATCTGCATCAGAATTTGGGGAATATGCCGTGTTCACGGGTATTGCATTGTTCTGTATACTCTTTGGCCTATTGATTTGGGCATTCATCAAAAAATTGAAGGCCCTGACCCATGGTGCTGAGGACAATGAACGAAAAATGACGCAAGAAGAAACAGCCTAGACACCATTAATTTTTTGTCAGGTCATAAAAATAAACTCCCTTTTCACCTGTATGGTGAAAGGGGATTTTTCTTTTTTGGCAGGTTTGTCGCCAACGGGCGACATGGCTATTATAATTACTGCCATCAACAATGATCAGTGCTGGTTTCAGGCTATCGATCAATCGCGCTAGGTTTATTCGTGGCGATTGGGTAATCAATAGGTAATCGGTCCGCTCGGGATAAACCCCGACACTGTCCATTACATAAAGCATTTTGTTGCCAAGATGATAGCTATTTTGCAAAGCGAGCCAGCTGACCGAATCGATACGTTCACCGACAATATAATCGGTAACGATGCGATTTTCCGCTCCCTTTTCCGCTGCTGAGTAAATGACCACAACGTCGCCCTTGTGGTGCATTATCATTGAATTTTTGGTTTGATGTGCTACCAAAAGGGATTCCTTTTCTTTGTGCTGTACCGTTTGAACGATGACCCATACTTGAAAAAGAATGACACTGCTGCCCAAGGCCAAGATATTCTTGAACTTCGGCCTCATCAGTGTGAAAACCAAGGCAAAAATAATGACGTAAGCGAGCAGCATCTGAGCAGCATCGAAAGAAATATTGGTGAACAAAAAAGTTTCCTGCTGGGCCACAAAACCAATGATGGTGTTCATGCCTTTGATGATGGCATTGTAACCCGTGACAAGCATTGGGGGCAACATATTCAACGAAGCGAGGGCAATGACAAGAATTCCACCGCCTAAGATTACGCCCAAAAATGGAACGACTACAAGATTTGAGATAAAGAACAAGGCCGGAAACTGATGAAAGTAGAAAAGGCTCAAGGGCAATACCCCCAATTGGGCGGCCACGCTAACAGAGAGCAACTGCCATATTCTTTTCGGCAGAAAACCTTTGGGTTCCCAAAAATACTGAAGCTTGGGGTAGAGCCAAACAATGGCAAAAACGGCGGCATAGCTCATTTGAAAACCTACTTGAAAAAGAAAGAGCGGTTTAATGAGCAAAATGAAGAACATTGACCATACAATGGTGTTGAACGTATTGGTCGGTCGATTCAATTGCATGGCATAGGCCACAAACGAGAACATGGTCACAGCCCTGACGATCGACGGCGAAAGTCCCGCAACAAAGGCAAAGCCCCATAAGAACAAAAGAATTATGGCCAATTTTAAAGTCTTACCGTGGGGAAGTGACTCCAGTGGGGTCAATAGCAATTGTAAGAGCAAAAGCAAAATACCAATGTGCAGGCCTGAAATGGCCAAAATATGTACGGCTCCCGCATTTTTGTAGTCGTCATAGATCTCTTCAGAGAGCTCACCGCGTTCGCCCAATAACAGGGCTTGGATCACCGAAAGCTCATCACTGCCAAAATCATGGTGCTTGAGTGTTGAGATGATTTTCTGTCTGAAGTTTTGGGCAATGCCATATACTGTCGTTGTTTGTCTTTCAAGTTGAACCAGTTGCTCCGAACCGATTCTCAATTCATGAAAAATACCCTGTTTCCTCAGATAATCCCTGTAATCGAATTGATGGGGGTTCAGAGGTGGTTTGACCCTATTGAGCTTACCGTGGGCCACAAACCCGTCATCGACATAAAACCGCTTTGATAAGGAATCCCTAGAAATGTTCACCACAATTTTACCCCTTGCAGGGTTTTGGTCAATTTGTATGATTTCTGCAAAGTATCGATACGAAAAATCGGTGTGCTTCAGTGGCTCGGAAATTCTTATTTTGAAAGTATGGTACGAGGTAACTTCTTGCCCCACATAACTTTGTGCCCGGTTTTTTGGATGAGTGAGGCCAACGACCATGATACCCAAAGAAATAGTGGCCGATGCAGTCAATACTGCAAAAAGGGAAAATGCCCGACCCTGTCTTTTTCGAGTGTTCATACCCAACGAAATCAGAAGAATGAAAAGGACAACATGAAAAGGGTGCAAAGAAATCTCAAGATAAAAACCCAAGACTATACCCAAGACAAGGCCCAAAGTGAGTCTGACCGAGACCAATTGAAAGAACCCCATCACAATACGCGGGTGGCTTTTACGAAAGCATAGTTCCAATAGCCATCGCGAAGAGACGAAACGATGACACCCCTTGAGCTGGTAGAATGTATGAATTTAATATCGTCACCGTCTACATCGACTACTAGGCCCACATGGTTGATGCGCTTGCCACGTTTACGGGTCTTGAAGAACAAAAGATCCCCCCTTCTAACTTTGCCAACCTTTATTTTTCGCCCCTCATTGGCCATTTCATACGAAATACGTGGAAATTCGATACCGTGTTCCTTAAAAGAAACGTAGAGTAATCCCGAGCAGTCCATGCCTTTTCTTGTTGTACCTCCAAACTTGTAGCGCACCCCCGAAAAGGTCAGGGCAGTGGCGATGATCTGTTCGGTTTTTTCATCGACCACGACTTTTGGCTTTCTTTCCTTATCAGCTTCTGAACGGTCTGATTCATCAGCTTCGACCGAGACCGTTCTTTTTTTTCCATACGTCGTCTTTTTCTTGACGATACCACAGCCAATGAACAAAAGCAAAGAAAAAAAGATGAAGATTTTTTTTGTCATCCAAGAAAGTAACGGTTTCTTGGATGTTAAAATTACATATTTTCAAGAATTAACGAAGCCGCTCTGTCACTGGCACCTCCTCCTCCCAATTTACTTCTCAAGGTTTCATAGTCTGAAAGCATCTGATTTCGTTGGGGGCCTTCGAGTATTTTCTTAAGTTCTGTTTTAAGGTTTTTGGTAGTCAGTTCACCCTGGATCAGTTCTTTCACCACCTCTTTGTCCATGATCAAGTTCACCAAAGAAATATGATCAAGGGTAATGATGCGTTTAGCGATTTGGTATGAAATCCAATTGCCTTTGTAACAGACCACTTGTGGCACCTTGAAGAGGGCGGTTTCCAAGGTCGCGGTACCACTGGTGACCAAAGCGGCATGGGCGTTGTGCAAAAGCGGGTAGGTCTGGTTTGACACGAACGAAACAGAGTCGTTCAAAAAGCTTTTGTAAAAGGTTTCATCAAGGCTTGGTGCCCCGGCGATCACGAATTGGTATTCTTGAAAGTCTCTGGTGATAGAGCGCATGACCTTGAGCATTTTTTCCACTTCTTGTTTACGGCTTCCGGGCAACAGGGCAATAATGGGTTTCTGCGGATGTAGACCATTCTGCCCCCGAAAGGTTCCTTGATCGAGAAGTTCGGTATTCTCGATGGCATCGATCAAGGGGTGCCCCACAAAATCAACCGGGTAACCATGCTTCTTTTCATAGAAATCCTTTTCAAAAGGAAGGATCACATACATATTGTCAATGTCTCTTTTGATAGAATTGATACGGCTCTCACGAGAGGCCCAGATCTGGGGAGAAATGTAGTAATTGGTCTTGAAGCCTTTCCGCTTCGCCCATTTGGCAATGCGGAGATTGAAACCTGAAAAATCGATGAAAACGATGACATCGGGTTTGAAGGCCACAATATCTTTTTTGCAGAAGCGGATATTTGCAATGATATTGGGTATGTTGGTCACCACTTCCAAAAACCCCATAAAGGCCATTTCTTTATAGTGCTTGGCAAGCTCGCCGCCTGCCTCTTGCATCAAATCGCCACCAAAGCACCGAATCTTTGCCCTACTGTCCTTTTTTTTTAAGGCCTTGATAAGATTGGATCCGTGCAGATCACCAGAAGCTTCCCCAGCTATGATATAGTATTTCATAGTTAGAAGATTTTGTAGAACAGAATGATCAGTGCTGTCAACAGGGTGGCGATCATGACCCCCCTTGCCCGCAAGTCCCTTTTTATGCGAAGAAACCCAAAAAAGACCACCAAATTCAAAATGGCGCCCAGTGCGAGGAGACTTCCCAAGTGGTCTTGGGCCACAGCGGTCTTCAAGGTCTCGGCTATTCCCATGTTTGAAAAGAGCAGAATATAAAGTAGTGTTCCAAAGGTATTGGCAATGATGCCCACGATAAAACCGATGATGATTTCCTTAGTCTTCATTCAATGTCCAATTATTCAATTGCGGTATGGCATGGTGGGCAGTAAGGTCGAATTGGGTAGGCACAATCGATATAAACCCGTTGGCCAGGGCCCATTCGTCAGTATCTTGCCCTTTATCCAGAAGCTCAAATTCACCGGTCAGCCAGTAGTATTCCTTGCCTGATGGACTGGTTCGCTTGTCAAATTTTTCCTTCCAGTTTGCCCGTGCCTGTCGGCAGACTTTGATGCCCTTGGGCAAAGTGCCATTTGTTTTCGGAATGTTCACATTGAGCACCGTACCTTTCGGAATGCCATTTTTCAGCGTTTCTGAGACAATCTTTTTGACAAACTTCAATGAAGGCTGAAAATCGGCATCCCATCCGTAGTCACAAAGCGAAAAACCAATGGCGGGCACACCTTCGATACCCGCTTCTATCGCCGCACTCATAGTGCCCGAGTAAATGACATTGATAGATGAATTGGAACCATGGTTTATGCCACTTACGCAGATATCGGGCCTGCGGTCCAACAACTCTTGCAACGCCAATTTCACACAGTCTGCCGGGGTGCCGCTACAACTATATTCTGCCGGGGCACCATTTTCTTTATCGACGACCATTTGTGTAGAATAGAGCGTATTGTCGATGGTGATGGCATGGCCCATACCTGATTGGGGACTGTCTGGAGCAACCACTACGACATCGCCGATCTCTTTCATCACAACGATTAAGGCCCTGAGCCCAGGTGCTGTAATGCCATCATCATTGGTCACAAGAATCAAGGGTTTTTCCATCGGGCATACTTAACTGGGCAAAAATACGTTTTTCAAAAGGATAAGGTGGGTATGGCGTTTAACAAAAAATTAAA
>JANQOD010000023.1 GCA_028289745.1 Allomuricauda sp.
AAATCGTATCGAAAATAAGTTACCCCGGTATAGAGATAAGGTGTGAACGCAGATCCCAGCCTATGAAGGTTGTATTCTACGAAATTGAACTCAAGGCCCGCTGAAAACTCCAGTACCGAATTGTCGACAACGTATCCTCTTTGCTGTCGTGAAGACTTGCTTGATTTGGCGTCATCGGCTGTGAAAGAACCGTAAATCACACTGCCGCGCCAAGCGTAGCGCTTGCTTTTGTTCCACTTGAAAACACCGCCAAAAGCAACACCTGATGGCAATATGTAATTGGTTCTACCAACATCACCGACCATGTTTGCCCCGCCCACAAATAGGCCAACCTCATAGGTCTGCGCATTCATTTTAAAAATGATGCACATAAAAAGCAATAGCCATTTTCTCATATAGATAGTAAATAGTGTAGTAATGAATATGCCAGAAATTCGTCTTTAGACCTATTAGGGATTGTTCTCTTTTTTAAACAGTTTTTGAGCTTTTTTATTGTTTGGGCACCCATATCAATTACGACGATCTTCACCCCACAAAAGTTTATTACGGAGCGTCTTCAAGAAGCTTTCTGATTTATACTCTACCATTTTGATCGCAAACGATGATTTCTTTATGGTGATTTGTTTGCCATTGGGTATTGTGGCAATACGTGAATCAAGTGAAACCAAGTGATTTTCCTCTCTACCCGAAACAATAAGCCTAATCTCGGTATCGTCGGGTATGACCAAGGGCCTTGCATTAAGGTTATGTGGTGCAATAGGGGTAAGCACAAGGGCTTTGGTACTTGGTGAAATAACAGGCCCACCGCAGCTCAAAGAATATCCTGTAGAACCGGTAGGTGTAGAGATGATTAGCCCATCGGCCCAATATGAGGTCAAATATTCACCATCGAGGAAAGTTTCGACAGTTATCATCGAAGTGGTGTCTTTACGACTGACGGTGATTTCATTTAATGCAAAATTCATGTTGCCGAACTCGGGCACTTCAGAATCTAAACAAATTTCAACCATACTGCGTTCTTCGATCGAAAAAGCCCCGGCCATAAATTCAGTGACCACTTTTTTGACCTCCTCCTTTTTAAAAGTTGAGAGAAATCCTAAGCGACCCGTGTTCACGCCCACGATAGGGATACCCAATCGACCGATATAAGTTATCGCCCGAAGCATGGTGCCATCTCCCCCAAAACTTACAAAAAGATCGAATGATCCATCTAACCCTGATTGTTGATCAAAGGTACCATGGCCCACTTTATTTCCATTGAAGAGTTTTTTGTTGAACTCTTTTTCAATATAGATCTGGGCGTCGACATTTATCAGCTCATCGCAAAGGGTCGAAACATAAGAACGGTCGTCTTCATGAAGCACTTGACCATAAATCGCGACTTTCATTCTAAACGTTTAGGTATTTGTCAAGGTAGTCTGACCTTTGTTTCAAATCTTCCATGAACTGGTCATCATTGTTTCCAAAGAGTATGGTATAGTTGTAGCGCCTGAATGTTTGGGTGATCTCATTGAGGTTGCCGTTGTTGATCTTCATGGTAATCTCGATGACATCGTTTTGGTTTCCGGTCACAAAAGCACCCAATAGCCTGGCATTATTGCTCTCGACAATTTGTGCTATCTCACTAAAAGAATAGTCTTTGATCCCTTTTGCCACCACTAAAATTCCACCCGGTTCGGTGAAAAAGGGTGTGCCTATGAAAGATCCCACCACATCGTTCAGATAATAATAGCCCATCAACGTATTTTCACCTGACAATACCGGAGTCACATTGGCCTCGTTTCTTGCAAAATTCTCAAGCACATCGAGCCATGAGGTTTCCTTGGTAACATGAAAGGTCTCCAGTGAAAATCTAAACTCCTCGATTTTTTTGTCAGGTTCGAAGCAGCCAAGGTCATTTTCTGCCAGCAGGCCCAAATAAGTACCATTCTCAATTACCCCGATGTGCGAGAAAGTGGTTTCCTCGAAAAACTTAATGACCTCTTTCAGGGTATCCGATACCTCAAAAACAGGAAGTGTGGTCAATATCTGGTCTTGAATCTGCATGGGTTTTAATTGAAACGCAAAATACGATTTTTAAATCGCAAAAGGTGTGCCCATTTTGTATTTT